>QKGR01000040.1 GCA_003250375.1 Candidatus Shapirobacteria bacterium
TTGAGGAAGAAGTAAAAACAAAAATAGAAACGACAGTAAGGACAATTTGGAAAAAATAATGATGGAAAATTAAACTGGTGTGACTTTTGTGGGTGAACTCGAGAAGCTTGAGGACGTTTTTAAAATCATTCTTTTTGATGGCGGAGCGTGCAACGACACTCTCCTGGATGTCGGGACGAAGATAGTACCAGTAAACAAGATGGTCGAAATCGAGAATGAAGGAACCGATGGCTAAGCCAATAAAAAGGGCTATGGGTTTGTACCAGACGGTGCCGTTAATTAGCCAAATAGCTGAAGTGAGGATAAAGAAGACAAAAAGAGGTAAGGTGTGCTTAACAATTTCGCGTTTCACAAATTAATAATAGCAAATACCGAGAATGGCAGTCGATCAGTTTGTCAGTTGGTCAGAAATAAGGAGGTGTGTTGAGGAATTTTATTCGTAGCGGAGGGCTTCGATAGGTGATAATTTTGAAGCTCTGCGAGCGGGCATGACTCCAAAGATAACTCCGACGGCGGAGGAAACTCCGAAGGCGAGGAGGACAGAATTAAGAGTGACTTTGGCGGGGAAGAAGGTGTTGATGGCGAGTGAGCCAAGGAATCCAAAGGTAATACCAATAATTCCACCAAAACAAGAAAGAATTATGGCCTCAATGAGGAACTGAAGCAAAATAGCTCGAGGATAGGCGCCGATGGCTTTGCGAAGACCGATTTCGCGAGTACGCTCGGAGACAGTGACAAGCATGATATTCATAATACCGATGCCACCGACTACTAGTGAGATGGCGGCGATGCCGGTAAGTCCGACGGTAAGAATACCGATAATGGAATTGATGGAGCTGAGAAGCTGTGAAGAATCGAAAACAGTAAAGGCATCCTTGTCGTAATCTTCGAGGAGAATTCGCTTGGTTTGACGTTTGACTGCTTCTATATTGTCGGCATTGTTGACCTTAATACTAAAGGACATAATGTCGTCTTTGCCAGTGATGTCCTTGAAGGTTGAGGAAGGGATGTATACATAAGCGTCGATGTCGGGACCGCCCATGGTGCCACCTTTTTTATCGACAACTCCAATTACTTTGAAATTTTTACCATCGATGGTGACTTCCTTGCCAATAGGATTTCGAGTACCAAAAAGTTTGTCGGCAATGGAAAAACCAAGGACGGCAACTTTGTTCTGTTTGGAAACATCTTCTTTGGTGAAAAAGCTACCCTGACCTTCTGGAGGAGTAGAATTTCGATAAATGGCCCATTCGGGAGTAGTGCCAACAATGGAGGTGAGTTCTTCCTTTTTGCCGAATTTGATTTTGAGAGTGGATTCGTTGGCGGGAAAAACTATGGCCAAATCCCCTAGCCCACGTTGAAGTTTACGAATGTCAGATTGTTTGAAGAAATTAGTGAAAGATTGTTCGCCGGAGGCAAAACCTCCAGACTCATTGAAAATTTTACCAGGAGCGACATAGACTAAATTGCTGCCGAGTTTGTCGAATTGATCGTTGATGTAGCTTTGAAGACCAGTACCAATTGAGGTGAGGAGGATGACTGAGGTGACACCGATGATGATTCCGAGTGAAGTGAGAATAGTTCGACCCTTATTCTTGAGAATGGAACGGAGAGCGGATTTGATGAGGTCTTCGAGTGAGGGTTTGAGCATTATTTTTTGGTTTCAATTTCTATTTTGCCATCTTTAATAATGACAATACGATCAGCCTCGTTGGCTAATTCACGGTCGTGGGTGACAAAAATTATCGTCCTCCCCTCTTTTTGATGGAGCTGGTGGAAAAAATCCATGACATCGCGACCAGATTTTGAATCGAGATTGCCAGTGGGTTCGTCGGCGAGGATAATTTTGGGATCGTTGATGAGGGCACGGGCGATGGCAACTCTTTGTTGTTGACCACCAGAGAGCTGCGCGGGGGTATTTTTTAGTTTTGACTCGAGTCCGACTTTGGTAAGCATTTCGATGCCCTTTTGATGTCGTTGAGATGCGGGAACGTCGGAATATAAAAGAGGAAGGATGGCATTTTCGAGAGCCGAAGTTTTGGGAAGAAGATTAAATTGTTGGAAGACAAATCCTAGAGTGACATTTCGAATTTGGGCTAATTGATGTTCTTTGAAATGAGAAATATCCTTACCTTCGAGAAGAACTTGGCCTGAGGTGGGAATATCGAGTAAGCCGATGATGTGCATAAGAGTCGATTTTCCAGAACCGGAAGGTCCGGTGATGGAGACAAATTCACCTTTGTGGATGGAGAGATTAACGCCATCGAGAGCGTTGAATTGGACATTGCCTGAGTTGTAGGTTTTGACGATGTCCTTGAGTTGGAGAACAACAGGAGCCTTATTTGGCTTTGATAACGACTTGATCATCTTTGCTGATACCGGACAAGATTTCGACTTCAAGATCGGTTTCGATGCCGGTGGTGACTTCAACTTTGGTAGCAGAGTTGGAATTGATATTTTTGAGGTAGACAAACTTTTTGTCGTCTTCTTCGATAAGGGCGTCGACGGGGATAACTAAAGCATTGGTGGATTGTGAGAGCCAAATGGTGGCATCGCCGTCCATACCTAAGCGATAGAGATTGGTGACTTGGTCGAGAGGAAAATTGACTCTGACGTTGTAGGTAGGAGTGCTGCGACCAGAAATAGGAGCAAAGGAAATGTAAGAAATGGTTCCTTCGATATTGGTATCCGGATAACTATCGAGTTGGATAATAGCCTTCTGGCCGTTTTTGATTTTGACAACATCATCCTGCTCGGCTTCGGAATGAAAATAGATAGAAGAAGGGTCGACAACGACAAAGTTTGAAGAGGCTGGGGTGACATTGACTCCAGCTTGAGAAGGTTCGACGGTGGTGACGATGCCGGAAATTGGGGTGTAGATAGTGGCGTATTTGATGGCAAGATCGGCTAGTTCGTATTGGATGACAGAATTGTCGAGAGCAAATTGGGAACGATTCAAAATTCGTTTCATTTCGTCGGTAAGAACTAAATTATCCTTCTCTTCTTGATACTTGTCTTGAGTGTCGTTGAATTGAGATAACTGAGTTTGATAATTGTTGAATTGTGCTTCGAGACTTTTTTGGAGTTGACGACGGTCCAAGGAAGCGAGGGATTGCCATTTTTTGACAGTGTCCCCTTCTTTGACTCCGACCCATGTGAGGAGTCCAGAAGCTTGAAAATGAATGTCGGCTTTATTGAGAGCATCGATGTAGCCAGAGAGAGTTAACTCATCTTGGATATTTTTGATTTCGGGTGTGACAACTTCGTCTTTGCTGGGGACGATGGTAGCCTGGTTGTCGTTGGCGTTTTTTCTGGATTTATAGGATATAAATCCAACAATGATAAGAACAAGAATAATAGCAGAAATGATGTATTTTTTGGTTAAAAACTTTTTCATGATGGTTGAATTAGGGATCAAAGAAATTATAGTTTAATTTGATCCATTTTTGAATATCAAGGGATTATTTTAGATCTTTTGCTGGGAAAGTCAAGAAAAATTGACTATTTTGGCTTTTGGCGCAATTCTTTTAGCTTCCACATAAAGAGCTTGTAAGGAGTCTTTATGGAATGTGGATCCTGGTCCTTGATGAAAAGACGGGCTTTTTCCAAAATTTGGCGATCGACTTGTTTGGCAAGGCGGATGTAGAGGGAGCGATTCTTCCAATCGCCAAGCTCCTCAGCAAGCTGAAGTCCGTAGGCCTGAAATTCATTTTTGATGTATTTTTGGCGACGGACGATGGTCTTTTTTAGTTTTTCAATAGTGTCCCCTACTCCGGTGGGTTTGTCGCTGCGCATACAGATATTATATATGGCTAGCTGGATGAATAGATTGGTAGTTTGGAGATACTAATGGTACAAATATAGTATGAAACTGGTTAAATTGATTGTAAGTGTGCTTTTGGTGATGATTATTGGAGCGGTAGGAGGAGTGGCAACTTCGAGCGAAATTGCCGGTTGGTATGCCAACTTGGTGAAGCCGGCGCTGAATCCACCCAATTGGGTATTTGGACCGGTGTGGACCTTGTTGTACATAATGATTGGTGTGGCTTTATTTTTGTATTGGACGTCGGATAAAAAAGTTGCCAAACTTAAGGGTTTTGTGGTGTTTTATTTGCAGTTGTGGCTGAATATGATGTGGTCGCTTTTGTTTTTTGGCTGGCACTCCCCTACCCTGGCTTTGGTGGACATCGGACTCTTATGGATTGTCATATTGATCAATATCAATATGTTTCAAAAGGTATCAAAGTGGTCTGGATGGCTTTTGGTTCCCTATTTATTGTGGGTAAGCTTTGCTGCCTATTTGAACTTTGGGGTTTGGAGATTGAATTAGAGGGTGGACCTGCGGGGAATTGAACCCCGAATATATCAATGCGAATGATATGTTATACCGTTTAACTACAGGCCCGGGTTTTAGGAAATGAGCTTGTCAAAGTCCTGGACTATTTTATCAATAGTTGGCTTAATTATCACTAATTCATCCGGGGAAAATGGCAGGAGGACATAATCCTCTACAGGAAGATTGGGATTAGATGAATTGCGGGGATGGTCGACGCCGATACGAATTCGATGGAAAGCCTGGGTACCAAGATGCTGGGCAACCGATTTGACGCCATTGTGGCCAGCCGACCCTCGGTCGAATTGGAGCTTCCACTCCCCTACTGCTAAGTCGAGATCGTCGTGGATGAGGTAGACGTCGGAGGGGTCGATTTTGAAAAAATTGGCAATGCTTTGGACTGATTCGCCAGATAGATTCATGTAGGTAGTAGTAGATCCAATTAGAAGGTCGCCATCTTTGGCGAGAGAGGCCTGAAGCTTGGGATAGGCCTTGGGAGAAAGTCCTAATTTAGCCATAATTTGGTTGACGGTGTTCTGGCCAATATTGTGGCGGGTGTTCTGGTATTCCTTGCCGGGATTACCAAGACCGATGATTAGTTTCATGCTGTATTGTAGCTGATAAAATCCTTTGGTACTACGTACTGCCTTTTTCCGCCTAATTGTCGGATTTCCGACTTCACAGGGAATACAAAGTTATGTTGTGAGTTATTTGTATCTATTATGATATATATATATGCCTAATGATAGGCAAAGACGGAATTGGAACTGCTATTAGCAGTCGAATGGTTGGTCTGCTAACTAGTTTTGCTGGTAGAACTGGTCGATTGAGAAAAATAAGGGTTCGACTTGGAGAGTTATGAGAGATTCGGCTAGTTGTTTGAATTGGGCTTCTTCGGAAGCAGGGATAAAAGGCACGGCAATAATGATGTTGGTACGAGGGAATTTTTGACGAAGGTAATCGACAAATTCGGGGTACTCCCCTACTCTAGTGGAGCCATCATCGAGGATGAGGATGTGGGACTGAGTAATGGGAATATTTTGATTGATAATGACTTCCAAGGGGGTGAGCTTGAGGCTGAGTTGGTCGGCAATTGTCTGACAATAATGGAAGGCGTCGGGGTTGATGGAAACAGGTAGAAGGTCCTCGAATTGCTCGGACTTAATTTTGTCGGCTAGGAGCTGGGCTGAATGCTGGGGATTTTGGTAGATCATGGTTTATTTAATCAGATTTTGTAGATCTGCTTCACTGATGATTTTAATTTGGAGCTTTTTGGCGGCTTGGAATTTGGAGGAATCGGAGTCGGATTGGTTGCAAACCAGATAGTCGGTGTTTTTGCTGACGGCAGAGACAAGTTTGCCGCCGGCGTCGATAATGTCGGCTTCGATGAGTTTTCGGGGGCGGGAGAGCTCGCCGGTGATGGCGAAATTAAGACCGCTGATACTGGATGTTTGATTCTTAGCTTTTGATTCTTGAATAGTGACTTGGGACAGGATGGAATTGATGGAATCGAGGCGGAGAGCAATGCCTGTGACGATTTTGGTGGCCAGGGTGACTTGGAACCCCGGCAGGGGTTCAAGATCGCTGACTGTGAGATGGAGAATTTTTTGAGCTGTGTCGAAGCCAGCATCGATAACTTGGCGGATGCGGGCGGCGGAGAAGTTGGGGACGGAAGCGGCGTCGAAAACCTGAACTAGGCTGAGTTGTCTTTTGGCCTGAATTTGGCTAATAATGTTGGATCCGGATTTTTCGCCCAAGCCTTCGAGATTTATAAAATCCTGAATTTCGAGTTTATAGAAATCGCCAGGAAGTTTGAGTTTGCCAGCTGAGGCAAGTTTTTCGATGGTTTTTTGGGAAATGCCTTTGATGTCGAGGGTGGAGCAAAAGAGTCTGAGGGTGCCAAGCATTTGGGCGGGACAGGAAAGCGAATTGGGGCAGCGGAGGAACTTATTGTCCAGAATTAAGGGAGTTTGACAGACAGGACAGAGCTTGGGTGGGTCGATGGTACCGGGATTGACTTTGCTGATGACTTTTTCGATATGGGGAATGACATCGCCTCGGCGGCTAATTTCGACAATGTCGCCGATGTTGAGATCCATTTCTTTGACTAGTTGGTAGTTGGCCAAGGAAGCGAAGCTGATGATGGCACCAGAAACTTCCACTGGTTCAACTTGAGCCACGGGAGTGACGGAACCGTAGGGACCTGTTTGCCAAATGACATCGAGAAGTCGGGTGTGGTCGCTTTGAGCTGGAAATTTGTAGGCTACTTGGCCTTTTGGTCGATTGTTTTTTTGGCCGAGTTGTTGTTGAAGTTTTTGGTTGTTGATTTTGATGACTAAGCCATCGAGTTCGAAGGGATATTTCTGACGCTGCTGATTTTCAAATTGTTGGTAAATTTTTTCCACTTCCCCAAGATTGGGACAGAAATGAGAGTCGACGACGACGATACCTAATTTCTTAAGATAGTCGATTTGATCGGACTCGGAGGCTAAATTTAGTTCTTCGGAGGCAATGTCGACGGCCATGAGGGTACAAAACTCGGAATATTTACCATCGAGGCGTTGAGAAATGCCGGATGCGGCATTGCGGGGGTTGGAGTAATCGTCTGGGGAAATTTGATTTAGTTTTTGGAAATCGTTGAAGGTGACGACTATTTCGCAACGGATGGAGCCGGTAAAGTCGAGTTTTAATTGAGGAAGGAAATTTTGCATTTTAACCACATTTTGGGTAATGAGATCGCCGATGTGGCCATCGCCACGAGTAATGGCGTCGACTACCCTACCCTGTTTGTATTCAATTTCCAAAGAGAGGCCATCACATTTGGGTTGGACTATAAAACCGGCGTCGGTGGGGACATCTTTGAGTTGGAAATACTTTTGAAGTTCGGTGTAAGAAGTGACTTTGTTTTGGGAACCCATGGGCATGGTGTGGGTTTTTTTGGGAAAACCGGTGTCGAAATTTGGAGAGCCAATTAATTTGAAAAAACGATGATGGGGATTTTTTTTAAGTAAGACTGCTTCGAGAGTGTCGTAAGTATGATCGTCCATAATAGGTTTGCCACCGGTGTAATAGGCTTTTTTGGCATCGACGAGCATTTGGCCAAGTTCGGATTCGCTGATGATGTTTAAATCTAGATCGGAAAGTTGGATCATGGGAATATTATAGATTATGTTGTAGATGTAGTGATGTGTTATTATTCGTTAAGCTTATAGGTTGTTTTGAATCTAACAAAAAATATGGCTAGAATAATACCAAATGTAATTATTAAATCTTTTAAAGAGGGAGTGAACGTACATGCTTTAGGTGATTTGTTGGATGGCGAACCGGGTGAGGACGATTTTCCTAAAGTTAGGGCGGCTGAGGGTGAACAAAAAAATAGTGTAAATAATAGTAGAAGGGACTTGTTTGGTGGTGGTGATCGAGACGAGAGAGATACGAGATTTAAATAAGATGTGACTATTATTACAAGTAGTTTGGTGGTATATTAGGGGAAATGAGCTTTGAATCTGCTAATAAAACTTATGTAAGTGGAGATTGGGGGACATTTCTTTTATTGTTGAATACAAATTATTCAGATCCAGATCTGAGTTATGATGCATATTTAGAAGAGTTGAAAAGGTTGTTTGAAGTTTCAGAAGATATTAGGAATATGCATCGTCAATTTGTTGCTGGAATTCCATTGAGTGAAAATGTGGTGTCGAGATTGCTCCCATATTTACCTACTGATGAGTGAAAATGTGGTGTCGAGATTGCTCCCATATTTACCTACTGATCTTGGAGGTACTGGAAGTGAGGAACTTAGAAAATCATTTATGATTGGAGAGATACGCAAAAGACATGTTGTAACTGAAGCATCTAGTTTATCGAAAATCCAAAGAGGACTTTTGGGTATAAGAAGTTGGTAGTTTCTAATTCAGAAAATTAGACATTGACTAGGCAGTAGTAGGCGCCTTTGGTGGAGCCACGTTTTTCGATGACACCGTCGTCGATGAGTTTTTTGAGATCGCGCCAAATGGTGTCGTCGGAGACCATGGGAAGAAGTGCCTGAGCATCGGGCATTTTGAGGCCACCGAATTGCTGCATGTATTCGACTAATTTAATTTGACGTTCGGAAAGATGAACTTGTTTGCCGCCGAGTTTTTGTTTGAGTTTGATGTCGCGGGAAAGACTTTGGACTTTTTCTTTGACTCGGGAGAGTTCGATGGAGAGAACTTCGGTGAAGTACTCGACCCAGTTGGTAAGATCGCGTTTGAAAACATCGGAAGAAAGTTGGTGAGTAGCTTGGATGGAATCGTAGTAGCTTTCAGCATTGCGATCGAAGTATTCTTCGAGTGAGAAAAGACGTTTAATGTCGTAGCCTTCGACATAGAGAGGAAGTAGTGCAAAAGCTCGGGAAACACGACCATTGCCTTCGATGAAAGGATGAATGGCGACGAGGATGTATTGGCTAATGGCTGAGCGAATGGCGGGATGGATGTCGCGAGAATCTGGAGAATTGAGCCAGGCGACAAAGTCGCTAATTAAGTATGGTACTTCAATGGCGGGTGGGGGTCGGTGGGCAATTTCGCCGGTGCGGGTATTCTTGAGAACTACCTGCTGATGGCGATACTTGCCAATTTCTGAATCGGGAATGACTTTGGAAGTAGTAAGACTGTGGATTTTTTTGATGATGGTCTCACTATAGAAAAAGGGACGATTGTTTGAGTCGGATTGGTTGGGGTTGTACTTTTCTTCGGGGAGAGGCATGTTGGCGTCGTAGAGGGCCCAGAGCTCCTCGAGATAGGCGACGACATTGCGGTAGTTGATGACTTCTTGAATGTCGCGCTCGGCGGCAGTAATACTACGGCCTTCAACTAATTTGGCAACTTCTTGGAATGTTAGGTCGTTTCCTTCGATGCGTGTACCGAAATGGACGGTGCGGACAATGGCTTCTTGCTGGAATTGTTTTTCGTAGGCAGGGATGAGTGGAGCCTCATCGATGATGGCTTTGGCACCTTCGATGATACCTATATTTTTGAGTATCTTGTTATTAATAGAAAAGATGGGTGAAAACATGACTAAGAGATTATAGCATTATTTTATATTTTAATGAGGGGAAAATGCGGGAAAAAAAATTGTTCAACTTAATAAAAACCAATCGAGGGCAGTTTTGGGGTCGATGTTGGCTTTGACCATCTTGAGAGTTCTGATTAGTTTGTCCAACTCATTTTTGGTGGTAAGCGAAGATTCTTGTATGAGTTGCTGCTGGTACTGGGAAATTTGGTTTTCTAAATATGGGATGACAGCAGTTTTATCCTGAGTAAGAGTTTCGGAAAGAAGTAAATTCTGTGCAATGTTTTTTTGACGGATGAGAAGTTCGGCTTTGGGAGTGGTTTTTCGCTTGGTTTTGATAAGTCGGCAGCGGGAGCGGATAGTTTCCAATAAATTTTTGGGATTGCGGACGGTGAGAATAATGAAAGTGTCGGGAGCAGGTTCTTCGATGAGTTTGAGAATTGAGTTCTGGGATTCGATGCCTAGATTTTGGGCCTCAAAAATAATGATGAGTTTGGAGTTATATTGAAAGGGTTTGCGGGAAGCAAATGATTTGAGTTTGCGGACTTCGTCGATGCCCCAGCCGGTTTTGTCGTCGATTTGATAGAGGTCGGGATTGTTGGATCGAAATTCATTGCCGATTTGTAGACAAATTTGTGAAATTGATTTTTCAATTTCGAAGGTATCGTTGCCAACTATTATGGTAGAGGGAAAATCCATAGTTTATTAATATTGTTTTAATCTTTTAAAACGGTTACTATGATAATAGCATTATGAGTGGTCCTGCCCAGAAGAATTATAAAACAATCCGTGAGGTGTTATTGGCTAAGGGTTTGATTAGTCAGGAGCAGTCGGATGAAATAAATTTACGTCAACTTAAAACCGGAGAAATTGAAGAAAATATTATCCGGGATTTGAGAATCATAAGCGATGATCAACTAGTTGAAGCTAAGGCAGATTTTTTGAAAATTCCTTTTGTTAATTTGGACGATGTTGGTTTTTCGCCAGAAGCTTTGGCTTTGGTGCCAGAAAGCGTGGCTTTGAAATATCGATTGTTTGCCTACAAGCTGGATACGAAAGCCAAGAATTTGTACGTGACTATGGTCGATCCACTGGATTTGGAAACAGTGGAATTTTTGGAGAAAAAGACTAATCTGTCGGTGAAGACCTCGATGTCTTTGCCAAAGCAGATTGAAGAATATATTAAGGAGAAATACGAAAGAGAAAAAGGAATTGCTTCGGAAGTGTCCAAAGCTTTGGACGAGCGGAAGAAGGATGAAAAGAAAGTTGTAATAAATAGTAAGCAAGTGTCGGCAGAGGCGCCAGTGGCCAAGATTGTGACAACAATTTTGGAATATGCCGTGAAATCGAGAGCCTCGGATATTCACATCGAGCCACAAGAAGAAAGTGTAAGAGTTAGGTACAGAATCGATGGTATTTTGCAGGAAAAGTATATTTTGCCACGAAACGTGCATGAGGCAGTGGTGTCCAGAATCAAAATTTTGTCGAATTTGAAAATCGATGAGAAAAGAGTGCCACAAGATGGAAGATTTTTCTTTTCCACCGATGGACAGGATGTGGATTTACGTATTTCGACTTTGCCGACAGTGTACGGAGAAAAGGTGGTTATGCGTTTGCTCAAAAAATCACAGAAAGTACCGACATTGCCCGATTTGGGTTTGAGAGGTAGAGCTTTGAAAAATGTGATGGAGGCGATTGAGAGGCCACACGGAATTATTATTGTCTGTGGTCCTACTGGTTCGGGTAAAACAACTACTTTGTATTCAATTTTGGATAAAGTTTCGACGCCAAAAGTGAATGTGATGACGATTGAAGACCCAGTGGAGTACCAAATTAAGGGAATTTCTCAGGTGCAGGTGAACGTCCAAGCCGGATTGACTTTTGCGGCAGCACTGAGATCGTTTTTACGTCAGGATCCAAACATTATCATGGTGGGAGAAATCCGCGACACGGAGACGGCGGAGCTGGCTATTAATGCGGCTCTAACTGGTCATTTGGTGTTCTCTACCCTGCACACAAACGATGCTTCGGGTGTGCCGCCACGAATGTTGGATATGGGTGTGGAACCGTTTTTGTTGGTGTCGTCGCTGAATTGTGTGGTAGGTCAGCGTGTTTTAAGAAGAGTTTGTAAAACATGTGCTCAAGAGGCGGATATTCCGGCAGATATTGAAAAGGAGATGAGAACAACTTTGGGTCCGATAATTGATGTGATTGAAGATAAATGGAAGAAGGATGGAAAGCCAATTAAGATGATGAAGCCAGTGGGCTGTGAGGAGTGTAATAATACAGGATATTTGGGAAGAATCGCTATTTACGAAGTGATGCCGATTTCGGAGAAAATTGCTAAGTTGATTGTGGAGAAAAAGCCAGCCTCAGAAATTCAGAGATTGGCTATGGAAGAAGGAATGTTGACAATGAAGCAGGATGGTTATGTGAAGGTGTTGGAGGGAGTGACAACGGTGGATGAGGTGCTGAGAGTGGCACAATATTAATTAATAAATAAGACAAGAAAATGATGCATCAAAAAATAAAAGATTTACTAAAACTAGCGGTAGCCAATAAGGCGTCGGACGTTCATTTGTCGGTGAATGCAGTGCCAAAGATTAGAATTCATGGATTGTTGACCGATGTGGGCAATTTTACTGTTGAAAGCCCGGCTATGATGACAGAAATGATTTTGTCGCTTTGCGAAGAGGAAGATCAAAAAAAGAAAATTATTGAGAATAGAGATTTGGATTTTTCGGTGTCCTTTGAGGAAAGTCGTTTTAGAGCCAACATGTACTATGAAAAGGGTGAGTTGGCTTGTGCCATGAGAGTAGTACCCAATTCTATTCCCTCTTTGGGAGATTTAAATTTGCCCGATTCGATTAAGACTTTTATTACCCAAAAACAGGGGTTTGTGCTGGTGACTGGTCCGACGGGCCAGGGAAAATCAACGACAGTGGCTTCTTTACTAAATGAAATCAATAATACTCAAGCTTGTCATTTGGTGACGATTGAGGATCCTATTGAGTATGTGATTAAGCCTGAGAGAGCACTAGTGTCCCAAAGAGAAGTGCCTTATGATACTTTAACTTTTCCCAACGCCTTGAAATCGGTGTTGCGACAAGATCCAAACGTGGTGTTTGTGGGAGAAATGAGAGATTTGGAGACAATTTCTTCGGCTCTGACAATTGCGGAAACAGGACATTTGGTCTTCTCTACCCTACATACCAATTCGGCAGCTCAGACAATTGAAAGAATTATTGATGTATTTCCCGAGGGGGCAAAAGGCCAGATTAGAATGCAATTATCGTCGGTACTAACTGCGGTAATTTCTCAAAGATTGATTCCGACTGTGGAAGGGACACGAGTGCCAGCATTGGAATTGCTAGTGGCGACTCCGGCTGTAAAAAACGCCATACGTGAGGGAAAAACATTTATGGTGGACAATATTATTCAGACTAGCGCCGATGCGGGAATGATTAGTATGGATGCCTATTTGGCTCGATTGATTAAATTGGGAAAGATTTCTGAAGATGTGGCAATGCAATATAGTTTGAAACCGGACGAACTTCACAACCGGTTGAGGAGTGAAAGGCTAGGTCAATGAAAAAGTTCTTGTACAAAGCCAAAGATTGGAATGGAAAAACAGTAAAGGGTTTGCTTGAGGCGATTAATAAAGTAGAAGTTCTAAATTCAATAAAGGCAAATGGCTTGATTCCTTTGACAGTGGAAGAACAAAAACGAGGGATGGTGGATGAGTTCGTAAGTCGGTTTACTTCAAGAATCGGATTAAAACAGATTGCAACTTTTACTCGCCAATTGTCGACAATGATGACGGCAGGTTTGCCTCTAACAGATGCTTTGAATTTGCTTAGAAATCAGATGGAAGATAGCCCCTTGATGTACCAGATTGTGGATGAGGCCTTGAATACAGTGCGTGGAGGTCAGCCTTTGGGAGCAGCGATTGATAAATATAAAAAATATTTTGGTGAGGCCTTTGTGGCTTCGATTAAGGCTGGTGAGGAAGGCGGTGTGTTGGAAGAAATTTTGAATAAGCTGGCTGATAACTTGGAAGGAGAGGAAGAATTTAGAGGAAAGGTGAAGGGAGCGATGATTTATCCAGTGATTGTTATTGTGGGTATGATTTTGGTGGCTTTTATTATGATGATATTTGTGGTGCCGAAATTAACCTCTTTGTACAAAGATTTTGGCGGTGAAATGCCGGCCATTACGCGAGGCTTAATGGCGATTTCGAATTTTACGATTAAGATTTGGTTCTTGTTCCCGCTAATTCCTTTCGCTATTTTCTCGGTTTTAAAGACAGGTGAACAGAACGCAAATTTCAGATACAAGAAAGATAAATTTATGTTGAAGCTGCCAATTATGGGTGAGCTGAATAGCAAAACGATTGTGGCCAACACGACCAGGTCCTTGTCGATGTTGTTGTCGGCAGGAATTTCTTTGGTGGAATCACTTAAAATTGTGGCGGATGTGTCGGGAAATGAGGTTTATCGAAGAGCTTATTTGGATATTGCTACCAGGGTGGAAAAAGGTTTTGCTATTGCCGATTGTTTTGAGGACACGGGAGTGTTCCCGATAATTGTGAATCAGATGATTGCTACTGGTGAGGCGACAGGAAAATTGGATGAGGTACTTCTAAGGGTGTCTGATTATTTTGCCACTGAGTCGGAACAATCGGTGAAATCTTTAACTTCGGCCATTGAACCTTTGATTATGATTGTACTGGGTGTGGGAGTAGGTTTTTTGGTAGTAGCCGTAATTATGCCGATCTATAACTTGACATCGGAATTTTAGTATTCAATAATGAATTAACAATTTTAGTAATTATAAAAAAAATGCCAGTAAAATATAAAGCAAACAGTGGTTTCACATTGGTGGAACTTTTGATCGTTATCGCCCTTATCGCTATTTTGTCGGTAGCCGTATTGGCAACTATTAATCCTATTGAGCAGACAAATAAAGCTAATGATTCAACAACGCAGAACGATGCGGCGGAAGTCATGAATGCTTATGAGAGATATTACACTTCTCAAAATCAATATCCTTGGATGGAATTTACAGAAGCAGCTGGTTCTGAATTGACAGTTGATGATGCTTTAATAGTATCGTCCGATAGAGCTGGTTTTGGTATCTGTTATGGAGCTCCAGGAGCATCTTATGGTCAGGCAGGTGTGTGTAATACTACCGGCACCGATCTTGGCTTGTTGATTGAAAAGGATGAATTGAAAACTGCTTTTGTTAACAAAAGAGAGTTCCAGGATCCAGGTGATAACAACGAAGGCGGACTCTGGATGGCTAAGACTGCTGGTTCTGGTGGTGGTATCTACGTTTGTTACATCCCAAGAGCTAAGGCCAATAGATCTATGACCGAAAAGCTATATTGTTTGGATAGTGCGAACAGCGAAATTATAAGAGCTGGTGATGTTGGAACTGCAGGAACTTGTGCCGCTTTGGAAGTTAACTCGGATGTGTGGAGTACTCCAACACTGAATGGTACTACTGGAATGTTTAGATGCGTACCAGAATAGAAAGTTGATCAGATAGTCAGACTATCAGATTCTCAGTGAAAACAAACCCCTCCGAAACGGAGGGGTTTTTAAATCTCCCCCAACCCCCTCTTTGACGAAAGAGGGGGTAAGACAATAGAATAGGACATGGAAATATTTTTGGGAATAATGGTGTTTTTGATGGGATTGGTGGCGGGAAGTTTTGTGAATATGTTGGTGTATAGAACGGCAGTGAAATATAGATTAAAAAAGGGCGAGCGCAAGACTCGCCCGTACAATAAAAATCGATCATTTTGTGATTTTTGTGGAAGGCAATTGAAGTGGTATGAAAATGTACCAGTAATTTCATGGCTGTGGCAAAGAGGGAGAAGTCGATGTTGCCAAAAGCCACTCCCTTATTCTTATCCTTTAATTGAGCTGGGAACGGCTTTGATTTTTTGGATAAATTTTAGATTCTTTCTTTTTCCAAGTTGGTTTTTGTTGAATAATTCGCAATTGTTGGGATTTTTGATAACTTTGTTTTTGGAAATGGTGGCGATAACAATGCTGGTGTTTGAGGCCGATTTTGATAGAAGACATATGATTTTGCCGGATAATGGGATAATTACTTTGGTGGTTGTAGGAATATTGATGATTCTAGTAGGGCGAGCGCAAGACTCGCCCGTACTTTCTTTGTTTTCAGCTTTGGGTGCGTTTGGATTTTTGTTGTTGTTGCATTTAATTACCAAAGGTAAGGGAATGGGAATGGGAGATGTAAAATATGCTTTGTTTATGGGATTGTGGCTAGGTTTCCCAAAAATTATTGTAGCTTTTTATGTGGCTTTTGTGGTTGGTGCTCTATTTGGAATTGGGAGTATGTTGAGAGGAAAAATGTCGAGAAAATCGGTGATGCCTTTTGGTCCGTTTTTAATTTTGGGGACGATTGTAGCTTGGTGGTGGGGAAATTTAGTGATAGAGTTATTGTAGAAATATGCAAAGGAGAAAGGGTTTTACATTGATTGAATTGCTGATTGTAATTTCGGTATTAGCGTTGCTGGTGACGGTATTATTGATGACGATAAATCCGACGGCGCAGATTGGTAAGGCAAATGATGCGGAAAGAAAAAAAGATTTACAAAGAATAAAAGTAGCTTTTGAGGAGTATTACAACGATAAGGGTTGTTATCCGACTAACGATGATGTGGTGGCTAGTTTGATGAATCGAAATAATTGTAATTCAAGTATATTTTCGCCGTGGCTAAATACTTGGCCTTGCGATCCGCATGGCGATCCGTACATGATTGCGGTGGAAAGAGATTCTTGTCCTGGTTGGTATAAAGTTATGGCGAAGCTTGAGAATGAAAATGATCCGGACATTCCGACGGCGTTGGAAGGTTTGCCAGATTTTTATCAGTTTGGATCCAACGATAGAATATATACGGCAGATTCAGTTAATTATGGAGTGTCGAGTACTAACGTAGATTGGTATTCGCAAGTTTTGGCGACGTACTGTACGGGAAATTGTTATCAACTATCGGGAAGTTGTCAGGCAACTATAGGCAACCAGTGTAGTGGATCTAATTGTTATTCTCATTATAATTGCTTGCCAGAATGTAGGGTGGTGAGTTGTGATGGGAATCAATAGTTGTTATATTTAGATAGAATGAAGAGATATAAAAAGTTGGAAAACAAAAAAGGTTTTACTTTGGTAGAGTTGTTGGTGGTGATTGCGATTATGTCGATTTTGACAGTAATAACTGTGGGTCAATTTCAAAATGCTCGAAGGAAAGCCAGGGACGTGCAAAGAAAGGGAGATATTAGTGCTTTGGCTAAGGCTTTGCAGATGTACTATACCGATTATGGAACTTTTCCTTTGGATATTAATGGATCGAAGACGAGCGATAGTTGGGGAGATGAGCTGACGGACGCGGCTACTCCACCTTATGTGTACATGAAGAATTTGCCTAAAGAAAATTATTTGAGTATTCCTTTTTGCTATGCAGTGTCGGCTGATCAGAAAATGTTTGGAGTGTTTACCGCTTTGGAAAATGATCAGGATAATGATTACAACAAGCAAAGTGCCGATGTGATGGACAATTATACTTGTGGTGGAAATTCAGATTATAATTTTGTAATTACAAGCCCAAATGCTTCACTTGAGGATATTCCGACAAACTAAAGGTTTTACATTAGTTGAATTGTTGGTGGCAATTTCGATTATTGCTACATTGACAGCAATTGTGCTGCCAAACTTTATGGGAGCCAGAGAAAAAGCCAAAGATGCCCAGAAAAAAGAAGATATGACATCGATGAAGAATGCTTTAAGAATTTACTACAATGATAACCAAGCCTATCCGGCCACAAGAGCAGATTGGGAGGCGGCTTTGTCGGAATATGCACCACAGATGATGGGAATTGGTTATACTTATTTTTATCGTTCAACGGATGCTGGTGATGGTTTTCAGCTCTGTGTTGATTTGGATTCGACTTCGGGGACTGAAATTCAACAAAGTCAGGAAAGATGTAAATACAACAATGAAATTTGTTTGCAAGATAATGTAGGAATTGCGTACATGTCGGGATCGGCTTATGACTACCCTGCTAGGTATGTGGTGTGTGGGAATTAAAATAATTAGTTAGTCAGTTTGTCAGATAATCAGATCGTCAGATAAAACAAGATTCGAGATTCATGAAGAAAGACAGTTTGTGATAAGAGGGTAAATGGTTTATATTTATAGATATGAAAAGCAATAAAGGTTTTACTTTGTTTGAATTGTTAGTGTCGGTGTCGATTATTGGAATCTTGACGGCAATAGCTTCGATTTCTTTTTCCAATGCTCAGAAAAAAGGCAGGGATGCACGAAGGATGGAAGATATGAAAATGATTCAGAATGCAGCAGAGATGTATTATTCGCTGAATAGCTACACATATCCAATTAGTACTGCAGCTCCAGATGCCTGGACACCAGCTAGTAGTAGCTCCCCTGCCCTGGAAAGATTCCCGACGGATCCAAAAGGAGTTGGTTATGAGAATCCGTATACATATTCGGCGGTTGGAGGCGGAGCTCTGACAGGAGCTAATTATTGTGCTTGTGCCTATATTGAGGGAAATGGGGGTAATTCGGATGCTAATTGTGGAAATTATGGCACTGGAACACAGTATTTTTGCGTTAAAAACCAACAATAATTATAGTCTTGATTCATGAAACAAGATTCATGAATCAAGAAGAGAAAATAAAATAAAAAATGAAAAGAATAAATGGTTTTAGTTTAATCGAACTGATAGTGGTAATTACGATTATGATGGTGGTGACGGCGGTGGGGATTGTGAGCTATCAGGGGGCAAATAGAAGTGCTCGGGATAGTCGAAGGAAATCTGATTTGGAAAAAGTACGAACAGCTTTAGAGATGTACAAGCAAGAAAATAGAACTTACCCGGCGACTCCAGACCTGATTACTAGTGGTGGGTACTTGTCGGAGTGGCCAAGCGATCCACAGACAGGAAAGACTTATCAATATCAACTGTTAACTAATTATACTTATCGGGTGTGGGCGTGTTTGGAAAATGCTAGTGGCGGAAGTTCTTATGGAAGTTGTTGTGGGGCGACGCCGTGTAATTATTTTGTTAGCAATCCGTAGGATGAAGACACTGCCCAAAGGTTTGTCGTTGGTTGAGGTGGTAGTGTCGGTGGCGATTTTGGGAATAATGGTAGCTTTTGGAAGCAATTTTATTATCGATTTTGGCAACAAACAAGCACTGGAGACGGTACGAAGCCGAGTAATTTCTTCGCTGAAATTGGGAAGAAATTATGCAGTGAGCAGGCAAGAACCGCCGGGTTTGAATGGTTCGATGACGGTGGTGGGAGTTGATTTTATTAGAAATGACACTGATTATGTGGTGAGGACTAGTGCCAGAAATGCAAATACAACTAAGGCATATGATATGGAGGTGTTGGGTAAGGATGGGGAGGTGACAGTAACTAGTAGTCGAGAAATTTATTTTTCGGCTTTGGAGGGAAAATTGAGTGATTATGCTGGGGTGCCAATAGACTATCAACAGCAGGCAATAATTACAATTCAGATGGCAGCGATTGGAGAAACTAGGACAATAATTGTTAATTCAAATGGAACTATTAATGAATAAAAATATACAGAACAAGCAAGGACAGAGTATGGTGGAAGTGGTATTTTCTATCGGAATTGTGGCTTTGGTGATTACCGGGGCAGTAATTTTGATGTTGAATTCATTAAGTTCGCAAAGCAAGAGGTTTGATTATAAGAAGGCGACGGAGATGGGCCAGGAGGTGATGGAGGGATTGGTGTCGCAGAAGAATAATAATCCAGTGCAGTTCTGGAGATTGCAAAATGTGGCGGCACAGACGAGTATGGATAATTATCCGGATTATACCTATACAGTTGAATATGTGCAGGACACTAGTGGAAGCAGGTGTGTCCCCTCCCCTGTTAGCTGCGCTACGGCGACAGTGACGATTACTTGGCAAAGAGATACAACAAAAACATTGGTGTTAACAAGGGTCTGATCCAGAAGATGAGACAAAAAAATGGTTTTACATTAATTGAGATTGTGGTGGCAGTGGCGATTACGGTGGTAATGATTACGGCGATGATAAATATATTGCTGAATAGCTATCGAAGCAGTAGCCGGTCCAAGGCTTTGGAGAAGGTGGAGGAGGAAGGATCGTTGGTAATTAGAGAAATTAGGAGAAATTTGCTAATGGCTGACCCGAGAAGTATTGTGTGCCCGGCAGGGGGTACTGGAGATTCGATTAGCTTTGAATCGAGAATGGATTCGAGGATGACAACGATTGAGTGTGTGGATTCGAATATTGCGTCGAGGTCGGCGTCGATTGTGCCTGAGCAGGTTATAACTCTGAATGGTTCGGATGTGGGTGTGTCGGGAGGTTGTACTACTTTTATTAGTGCCTGCAATACTGATTTAAATTTTCCGGAAGTTGAGTTTAATTTTGGGCTGATGACTACTGGGGGTGGGGTGGACAAGACAGTGACTGCTTCGAGGGCATTTAATGTTAAGGTGACGATTCGGAATTGAAAAGATAGGCTTTTTGATGGTAAATTTAGTAGTGAAAGTAAACAAATTGGTAAAGATTTTAATCGCCGTGCCTGTAGTTCTAATTTTGGCCTGGGTGCTGAATAGGTATGTGATTATCCCGATACAGTGGCGATATTTTTATAAACCCGATTTTAGTGAAGTTGCCTCCCCTACTAGCACTCCTGAGCAGTATTTGGAGACTTTTAAGATGCAACCAACGCCGGAGATTTATTGTGAGCAGGATGGTTTGAGGTATGTGGAAGGGGCTGAGGTGCCCTCAGGCGATGAGTGTCAGATCTGTGAGTGTAGTTCTGGTAAGGTTTTTTGTAGAAGAAATTTGGAAAAGTGTCCGGCTGAGAATTAGGAGCTGGTAGCGATCGTCCTGAATCTGAGTTTGTATCCCCTATTACCGGCAGGGTCTTTTTGGTGTCTTATAGGGATATGTATTTAGTGTGTAACATTTACTATGGGACTTTAATTTATTGACAAGATACGCAGAAATGTTATAATACTGGCAATATTATAGGGTAAAATAAAAATGAGTTTAAAAGAAAAGTTTGGTAGGAGAGAATTTCTTAAGTTGTTAGGTGCTACAGCTGGAGCAGCGGCACTAGAGGGATGTTTTCCGAAAGTTAATGCGGCAACTCCCTCTGAGTCTGAAACAACTAGTACTAAGACTCCAATTCCAACTCGAGTACCAACAAAGGTTGAATCTGCTACTCCAATAGTTGAATCTGTTACTCCAACAGTTGAAGCTGCGCCAAAATCTTATTCTCCAGGTGCGTTTTTATATAAGTGTACATATGTTTATGGTGATGATGGAAAAGTATTGCCTGTTGAACTTGGTCAGATTGGGCAGCCAGAAGAAATTGATTTGAATGTTGAATGGGGAAACGATCCTGCTGCCTCTGATAAGAATAATAAATTATTAGTCGATACTTTCAATTCTTTATCTCAAGTTTGGACAGGTATTCAGCAGAATGAAGATTATGCGGATGCATGGTCAGGAATGAAACTTGAAGCTTCAAAACTAATTTATTTTGCAAGTCACCTTGATGAAGACGGCAAACAACTAGTTGATATTCATGTTGTAATGACTGTAGTCGATTCTTTTGGAGTAAAACATGATATGTTGGTGCAAAGAGTTAATAAAGAAGATGGAATTGTCGTTGGTGTAAATGGACAAGAGGCTAGTTTGAATCCTGATACTGGAAAATATGATTTTGGAGGTGGTAAAGAAGTGTCAGATAAGGGTGTGGGTGCCTATGTTTTCAGAGAAATGAATTATAAGATTGAGCCTGAAGGCAACGGAAAGGCAGTTTTGAATGCTTCCTATACTATGAGAGAACAGGTTAGACCAGGTGCTTATGCTAATGTGGTGACCAAGCTGTACTCGACTGACTTGATAGCTGACGGAGCTGGAAACTATGCTTCTGATAGGAATACAAAATATACCTATCAAGTAGGTACATATACTGAAGAAGATACTATTCCTTTACAAAATACTGCATCCGGACATGTAAATGCAAAAATTTCGGATGAAGTAATAAAAGAGCAGGTTGCTAAAGAATTACTCGAAAATGGTCCTGTGAGTACAACCTTTGATGGGTTGTTTGTTGAAGGCGGAGAATACAATGATGGAAAATTAGGAATTAATCCTAAATATATAATTGATAGGAGTGGTCTTGAGAGGTGGTGTGAAACAGTAAAAGAAATGGAAAGGTTGGGAGTACTGGATACTTCTAAAAAAGTAGTGTTGCCTGAATTAGAATTGTGGAAAGACGAGACTAAAATGGGTGTTAATGTTATAAGAATGGTTGATACAAGAAAAGGAAGTGCTTTTAAGATTTCCTGTTATTCTTTTACTATAATGGAAGATGGAGGATATACATGGGTGGTAGGAATGGTTAATTCTAGTGTTGGCAGATTTTCTGTGATGCTAGATTTAGAAGTATATGGAAAGAAAGCTTATCCTAGGATAAAAAGATTTTTTGAAGGAGGTCAACAGGAAGATACATGGAGACTGATAGCTGGCGTAAATGATGAAGGAAAGTGTAGACTTACATCGGGTTTTTTGGCTGATTCGCGATGTGGCTATGGAATAATGCACAACCAAGCAATCGAAGCAACTGCGCAACAAATAATAGATTCTTCTTTGGACAAAACAATGATTTCTAATACAGCAAGCCTTACTCCGCTGATTGTTGATGTTGAGCCATAAATATCCTCAAGTTGACTAAGTAGTGGAAATAGGTAATATTATTGTAGATGTTAAAGTCGAAATACATAGGTATTGTTTTTTTTACTGCAGTCTTTTTAGTCTTGTCGACCGTTCCTGTGTATGCATGCACAGCTACTGACCAATGTGCCTCGTATTGCACGAGAGCGGGAGAGGTTGTTCCAGATTGTTCATATACATGTGATGGTGTATTAACTGATCCGATTACTGGACTAATTATTGAAGGGAGTTGTAAGGTGACGATGGAAGATGGATGTTCTTCGTGGGGAGGGTGGAGTACTTGTACTAATTATTGTAAGACAAGATCATGTCCTTATTTACCATATTATCAAATAGTCAGTTGTGATGGAGGAATATGTGGTGATGCGACTACAACTGTATGTAGTGATCGGTGTATTGCGACGCCAGTTGATACAACCATAGAAACTTTGAGTTGTCCGGCTGATACCACAAGATACGGAGTGCTTTTTAATACCTACGACACAGTGGCCGATTATAACGGATCGGATATGCATGTGGGAGATAGATGGACCTGTGGACCATCTACAACAAAGCCTCTATATTACAACAGTGTGACCAATGACTGTAATGGAAGCCTGGTGTACCCGTATTGTTTGGATGGTAGGACTTGGTATGACAGGAGTGCGGCTAATCAGTATTTTTATGCGCCGGTGGCAGGTGACTATGAATTCTATATTTCGGGAACAAGAGGTAATTTTACGAAATTTTCGATGGATGTGAATATGAATGGGACAATTGATTGTACTAGAACGGGAAGCTGGGCTGATCAGTATGTTAATATTTCTGTTGAATATCCAACTGCAGATGGGTGTTGTAGAAATTCCAGGCCTTGCTATTATTCTTGTCCTTTGGAAGGTAGATGTACAGCTGGAGTAAACTGTGGAGTGCCATGTTCAAGCACGTCAACTAGAGAAACTTGTTGGACTCAGGATGATAATGCTAGTTACTCTGCTTGGAATGGAGACTCTATACCAAACTACAGTACTTCTTATTCTGATATGTTTACTGCGCCTAATTTTCAATATAGAAGAACCAGTAGGACAGATGAATGTATTATTTATGCTAACGAGTATTACAACACCAGAATGTGGTCGAAAGTGACATTGGCAGTGGGTTATCATAAATTCTTTTATCAAGGCCCAGGAAATTTTTATTTTAGGTTTCCTGCTAATTCAGGTCCTGTTTATAGACCAAACAATAATTGGATACAACCGGGAACAGCTTCGAGTATTCCTGGAGGATGTCCTTTCCGAGCCTGTAATTGTACTTGTGGTACGCCGTCTGTGCTAAGTACTGTAGGTTCTGTGCCGTTGGCACAAGAAGTATTGCCTGAGGGAGTAGTAAGCTTTGATTTTCCCGACGAAACTGCTTGGAGTGAAGAATGTGGAAGCCCATCGACAGCGAGAAGGTATCAGGTGTGTGTAAGTACCACATCGAGCGCAACAACTTGTTCGACTACTCCTCTTACTAGTACGACTTCTTCTGCTTCGACAAGTTTAACTAGTGGTCATTATTATTGGAAAACTAGGGCAATGAATGCTTGTGGAAATTATAGTGCTTGGAGTGCAGAGCGTCAGTTTGATGTGAATTCGGCGCCAGAGATTATTGAAATTGAGATTATTAATATTGGTGACACTGTGATTAATACTGAAATTGGAGAGACTATCCCCTACGATATTGGGGGTACGATTGTTGCTGATGTGTCAAATATGAATCAGATTTGTGATCCGGATTTGGGTGGAGATCGCCAGATTGGTGCGGCCATTACAGTGAGCGATACCAATGGTGTGTCCAGCTTAGCAAGTGTAATTATTAGTCATACAAATTTGGTTGGTGGAACGGAGACTCATGTGGTGACTGGGGCTGAATTGAATGCGGTGGGAAATACGACAACGGTGTATTATGCGGAAAGATTTGGAAACGAATATGATGGAAGGGATGTAACTTTCCAGGTGAATGTAATTGATGGAACGAATCAGTCGACTGGCTGGCAAACAGTACGTATTATTCATATGTGGGATTGTATGGTGGATATTAGTGGAACGATGTATGATGCTAGTGATACTGGGATTGTGTGTCCGAGTGGGACTGGGTATACAACAGAAGCAGCTGCTGATTTGAATTTTACTCAGGCGATATTTGCTGTTGGGACAACTAACTACACTGCCAATGCAAATAATCCACCGACTAATTCAAGGTATGGGGTACTTTCAGTACCTTGGGGATATTGGTATTTGAGTTCGGTGAACTCAGATTTAAATGGATCGAGCCCAACAGCAAGATGGCAAGGCAATGGAAATGTGCTTTGTGGAAATGGTCAGACTTTGGACGGAAATTTTGCTGATCCGTACGCAAATAATCCTACAATTACGGTTGATTTTGCTTCGGTTAGAAATCAGGATCCTTGGTACTCGGCCTTAGGCGGAGGAATTGTGGCGACTGGTGTGATCAACGATTTGGTGCCAGCAACTTGTGCAACTGATATGAGCTGTATTCCAGCAATTTCGGGAAGTTGGCTGAATAATACTAATGGCGTGGTGAGTGCTGGTCGACAAATCAATGGAGTTTGTCAAGATAACTGTAGTGTTGCCTCCCCCAACGATACCTATATTGAAAATATAAATACGCTAGGACAGCGTTATGGTTATGATTATTTTTATAATCATATCTTTGGAACCCTAAATACTGGCACAACTTTGGGAAATGGAACGAGTATGCTTTTGAGTGAGGTACTGAGTTCTGCCAATAGAGGAGTGGTGTTTATTGACGGTGATTTGGATGTGGATACTGATTTAGTGATTCCAACTGGTGAATATTTTATGGCGATTGTGAATGGCGATATTTTGGTGGAGAATGATGTGAATCAGTTACAAGGTGTATTTGTGTCTAATAATTTTGATGTTGAACTGAATGATGGAAGTGATGGTGGTACTAACGATAATCAGCTTCAGATTGGCGGAAGTATATATGCCCGGGGAGATGTGAATTTGTATCGCGATTTCCCAACTTCTTCGAATAACAACACGATGCCATCGGTAGCTGTGTACTATCGTCCAGATTTCCTCTTCTTTATTCCTGGAGACGTAGCTAATGAGTTATCTAATTGGAGGGAGACTTCAAACTAAATAAATATGGAAAATCAAATTAAACAAAAACAAAGTGGACAAGTGGCATTGATTGTATTAATTGTGTCGGCAGTGGTGTTGACTTTAGGCTTGTCGACTTCGCAACGATCGGTAACTGATAGTAAAATTACAACGGAAGAAGGTTTACTCAAGGAAGCTTTCAATGTGGCAGAATCGGGAATTGAATATTATTTGGGGACTGGTAGTACTGAGTATACGGATGATGGTTCGAACGCGACTGCTTATGTGGTACCAAGAAACTTAGCTTCTGATGCAACTAATGTAATGGAATATAGTGAGGAAACATTGAGAAATAGTGTACTGAGTTTTTGGATGGTGGCTCACAACGATAATAGCTCGATAAATTGGGGTTCGGCGTCGAACTTTTTGGGTGGAGGTGTGATTGAGGTGTGTGTGAACGACTCTTTTGCCGGAGGATTGCTGGTGAATTATTTTTATGCAGATTTGGCGAGAGCTAATTATAGTGTGGAAAGAAGTGCTTATGCCATTAGTTCAAGTAATTATAATAATTTTTCAAATCCACAGGGTGGAACTGGCAGCTGTGGAAGTGGACGACGTTTGGTGGAAACAATTACTACCGGGGCAGATCAGACTCCAATTATGGTGACAGTGAAACCATTGGGAAACTCAGCTCGTTTGGCTTTGAGGACAAGTGATGCATTGCCAATTCAGGGGCAGGAAATTAGTTCGACTGCTATTGTGGGAGATCAGGAAACTGGAGTGAGAAAGACAGTAAGAGTACTAAAGAGATTTGAAGTGCCTCAATTTATGTTGGATGCTATTACCTCTGAGGCTGATGTGTTGGCAACAAATTAGTCGGCTTGAGAAGATGGAATATTGTGTTTATACTTAATCCATGAAAGATGTTGTAGGAATAGATATTGGAGTTGGAAGTATTAAGATTGTGTCGGTGTCCAAGATTGGTGAACAGTTTTTTTTGGATACTTTAGGGGAAACCAAGAATCCGGCTCCTGGTTGGATTAAGGATGGAATAAAATCGAAAAGTTATTCACAAGTGGCGACGGCGATTAAAATGCTGTTGTCGGAGTTGAAGATGAGGCCAAGACAGGCCGTGACATGCTTGCCAGAAGATGAAGTAATCTCGAGGTTGATACGTTTGCCTCCGTTGAAGGAAGGTGAGGTTAAGGAAGCTCTAAGGTACGAAGCAGAAACCTTTGTCCCCTACCCTTTGGATCAGGTATCGATTGATTATGAAACAGTGGAAGAAGATGAATCGGGTAGATTGGCCATATTTGCTATTGCAGCTAAAAATGAGACGATTAATATGTACATTAAGTTGTTCAAAGAAGTCGGAATTGAGTTGGCGGCTTTGGAATCTCCTGCTATTGCTATGAGAAGAGCAGTGAACTCAAGTTTGGCCACAAGATCGGGAGTTATGTTGGTAGACATGGGCGAAAAATACTCAGACATTGTGTCGATGAATAATGGAAACGTGTATTTTACCCGATCGATGTCGGTGGGAGGAGAATCGTTGACTAGAGCTATTTCGGTAAACTTAGGTTTGGATATGCCATCGGCTGAAGAATACAAGAAAGCCTATGGTATGAAAGAAATGGAACTTGAGGGAAAAATTAAGAATGCTTTACTGCCTGTGTTTACAAGTATGGCCGAGGAAATTCGAAGAGCCTTGGTGTCGTTTA
>QKGR01000034.1 GCA_003250375.1 Candidatus Shapirobacteria bacterium
GAGTACCATATTTGGTGTGAATTTCTTTTTTTTGAGTGTAATTTAGATAGGCTTGCTTGTACTGTTCGTACATGTAGTTGTAATCACTTTGATACTTTTTGAAAAGTTCAAACTCGGGATTGATAGTAGGAGAGGGTAAAACGATAGTTTCTTGAGCGGTGGGGGTGGCTTCGGCAGGGGTTTGAGTTTGGGCTTGAACAGAGAGTGGGAAAAACAGAGATAAAAGGATAACTAGTGTTGAAAGCATAATCTAGTGTAGCAGAAAAATGTGCCGCTGAGAGGACTCGGACCTCCACGGATTGCTCCATACGCTCCTAAAGCGTACGTGTATACCAATTTCACCACAGCGGCAGATAATTGGTATTATCGCATTGATTGCTTGATTAGCCAAGTGGGCCATTGAGTCGTGCCCGTTGTTCCATTTCCTCTCGTCTTTGTCTTTCTATAGGAGTCTCGCGCCTGGTGATTATTGGTGGTGTAACAGGAATATCTGTGGGACCTACCCCTGCCAATTCTTTGTTGATTTTCTCGGCCATTGGACTAATTTGCGGGTATTCTTTTTTAGGCATGGGTATGATTGTAGCAAAATACGGGAAATGATTCAGTGAGAAATATTGCCGATGGCTGGGGAATACGGACTGGTGTGGGTTGCGTGAGGCTCGAACTCACGACCGATCGCTTAAGAGGCGATTGCTCTACCGACTGAGCTAGCAACCCGATTGTTAATTATACCCTATTGTACGCCCAGAAGGAATTGAACCCTCATCCTCAGTTCCGAAGACTGATGCTCTATCCGTTGAGCTATGGGCGCAAGGAAAAGAAAAAACAAGTATCCCCGGCAGGGATCGAACCTGCGACCTCCTCCTTAGAAGGGAGGCGCTCTATCCAACTGAGCTACGAGGACAGATTGTTAAGGTGTTTTTTAGGCAGGCTTATTTTACCAGAAATGACTGAAAAATGTTCTGGAAAGTTTGCATTATTTTATCTTTAATACCGGTTTTTGGCCGATATAATTGACCTTTGAGAATTACCGGTTCGATTTGAGTGGTAGGAAGATTGTCCCAGCCAATAAATGACTGATCGGCAGGAGTGTCGTTGATAGTGAATTTGAAGGTTATCTCTTCTGATTGGTTGGGTGGAGTGTTTTTGCCACCAAAGCAAATTTCGGTGGTGGTGATGTTGGCAGAGACATTGGGCTCTAAACAAAATTTAGTTTCTCCCCAGATAGATTGACCTGTATTCTTGAGACTAATACGGCCTTGGTATTCGTTGTTGTGTAATAAAAGTAAAGGCAGTTTGAGATGGTTGAGTTGATAGCTAGTGATTTGACTGGGAGTATTTTTGGGTTTGATCATGTCGACGAGCACTTGATATTCAGGATAGAGAGTTTCGCTTTTGTCGACCCAGGAAAAATGATCGAAGGGCTCGTAGGGATAGTTGTAGATGAAAGGAGTGACGGCTTTGATGTTTGGATCTTTGGACCAAATTTCGTAAGCTTTAGTCAGTAGATCGGCAGTGGTTGTGGCAGTGTAGAAGCCATTGTTGTTTTTGATACCTTGGCGATGGGGCCAGCCAGTTTCAGTGATGAAAACAGGATAATTTTTGTCGATGCCAAGAGATTTTATGTATTGCAATTCCCATTGGTAGCCACGGATACTATGCTGGCCTGAGTCGCTGGGTTTGCCAACATAACCGTGGTTGGGATAGGAATGTGAGGCGAGACCATCGATGAGATTAAAATATTCTGGGTTGTAATTGTAAATTTCTTGGTAT
Organism: Candidatus Shapirobacteria bacterium; assembly: GCA_003250375.1. GTDB lineage: Bacteria > Patescibacteriota > Microgenomatia > UBA12405 > UBA12405 > SZUA-533. The sequence continues at coordinate 1,774 of QKGR01000034.1, forward strand.
ACGTTTTGGGCCGATTTGAATTCGGGAACTTTTTCGGGAGAGGCTAAATCGAGACCAGGACCAAGAATGAAGAAATTAGGGTTGAGGGATTTGAGTTTTTGGGCGGTGTAGACAAAGGAATCGACGTAAGAATTGATGTCGACTTCCCCACCCCACTCGGAGGCATGGTTGATTTCGTTGAAAAGGATGACATGTTGGGTTTGAGTGGGCCAATTGAGTGAATTTAGAAAACTAGCAATTTGGTCCATTTCTGAATTTTGGGGACGACGCCAGGAATCCTGATCCATAATGGTGGCAATGCGAACGATGGGAATAATGTGCTGTTGACGACACTGATCGAAGAAATTCTGCCAGGCATTTTTGTCCATAAGATCCAATCTAATTACGATAGTGGCCCAGCCCCAATCGCCATTGGAGGAATTAATGATGCCGGAAGCGGATTGGAGGTCGGAGAATTGAGTTAGATGAAGTCCAAAAATATTGTCTTGCCCGTAGGCCTGGGAAGGGAGGGAAAAAGCAGTAAATATGAGTAATGTTAGGAAAATAAAGAATTTGCGCATGTGGATCTTGTATAATACGAACATTGGAATTTTACATTATAAGTGCTTAAAGAAGAAATTTTAAAAAAAATTGCGGCAGTCGAAAAGGAGATTCACGATACTCCTTATGATAAGTCGAGCCAATTTCACCATGGAGTGTTGAAGGCAAAGCTAGCTCGCCTTCGAGACATGATCGAAGAAAAAGACTATGCTGGGGCAAAATCGGGCGGCGGTCAGGGATATGCAATTAAGCATTCGGGAGATGCGTCGGTGGTGCTGGTCGGTTTGCCCAGTGTGGGAAAGTCTACTTTGCTAAATACGGTGACTAATGCGGAAAGTAAGGTGGGAAATTATGACTTTACGACTTTGGGAGTTATTCCTGGGATGATGGAGTACAAAGGAGTAAAAATTCAGATTTTGGATTTGCCGGGAATTATTGAGGGAGCTGCAGGAAATAAGGGTTTTGGAAAAAAGGTAATTTCGGTGATTAGGGCGGCTGATATGGTGGTGCTGATGACCGATATTGAGAGGGTGAATTGGCTAAAGACTGTGTCGGATGAATTGTATCGTTCGGGAATTAGGTTGAACATGCATCCGCCAAAAATGGATATAAAAAGAATGGGTAAGGGTGGAATTCAGGTGGTGGATCCGTTTAAATCCTTGGACAAGGAAATGGTGATGGATATTGCCAAAGAAATGGGATACGACAATGCCTTGATTCAATTTAGAGAGAAAATTGAAAGTGTTGACAGGTTGTTGGATGGATTGGCAAAATCTAGAAAATATATGCCGGCAGTACGAGTAGTGACTAAAGTGGACACGGTGAATGCTAAAAGAATTAGAAAACCAGAAGATGTGGTGTTGATGGCGGCGGGCAAGGGAATTGGAATGGAGGAATTTAAAGAAAAAGTTTGGATTGGACTTGGATTGGTGAGAGTCTATTTGAAAAAGGAAAGAAATGGCGAGGCGGATAGAAAAGAGCCTTTGATTATGAAAAGAGGACAAAATTTGGATGCGGTGCTGAAAAGAATTTCAAATCAGATGCGGGATGATATTAGTAGGGCCTATATTTGGGGTAAAGGAGCTAGATTCCCCGGTCAGGAAGTGTCGTTTTCGTATTCAGTGTTTGACGAGATGGAAGTGTGGTTTGGGAGATAGATTATTTGACTAAGCTTCGGATGAGGCTGGAACGGCGTTTGAGTTCAGTGGCAGGAATTTTGGGATTTTTCTGATGATAGAAGGCGGCGAGAGTGTTGGGGCGGGAAGAATAACGGAAGGTGTGAATTTTGTCGAAGCCAATTTGTTGGCAAAGCTCGTAGCTTTGCTGAAAATCAGCCTCACTTTCGGTAGGAAAACCGACGATTAGATCGGTGCCAAATTTAAAATCCCTCTCGGCTTCGCCGTTTCTTCCTTTGACAAGGGAGATTTGTTTGAGTTTTTTGAAAGCAGTAATAATTTGTTCTTTGTTGTAGAGGCGGTTCATGAGTTTGAGAATTTTGTCGGAACCGGATTGGATGGGAATATGGAGGAAAGGAGAAAAACGAGATGAGTATTTGGATAAAAGAGAAATAAATTGGTCGTCGATACAATTGATGGGAATGGAACCAAAGCTGATCAATTTAATGTCGGTTTGGGTAAGAATGCTTTCGAGGAGAGTGGAAAAACCGGGCTGGTATTGATCGAGGTTGACGCCGGTAATAATAAGCTCAGTGTAGCCATTGTCGATCGCCTGTTGGACGGTTTGGATAGCTTTGGAAATTGGAAGTGACCACAGATATTGGCGTTTGTAGGGTACGGTGCAGTAGGAACAGAATTGAGTGCAGCCAGACTGGACTTTGAGTAGATAGCGATTGGTGTGGGAAAATTTATCTTTGATGGCAGGAGTATAGGCACAATTTAGATCGGAGAGAATGTCTTCTTTTTCTTGGTTTGAGAAAGTGATGACATTGGGAAGATCGGCGATTTTTTTGAGATTGGCACAGCCGGTGGCGATGATGAGCGAATCGGGGTGTTGTTTGGAAAGATGGCGAATTTTGCCAATGGATTCGATGTCGCCTTTTTTGGTGATGGAACAGGTGTTGACGAGGATGATGCCGGGAGAAAATCCCCCCTGCACACCTTTAACAAGGGGGGTGAATCCTATGCCAAGTACTATTTGAGAGAGTAAGTTGATTTCGGCGGCGTTGACTCGGCAACCAAAATTGTGAGCCTCGAAAGTTTTCTGGACCGAAGGGTGCTGGCTAATTATTTTGGTTAACTTTGTGAGGTCCATAATTTGAGTTTACTATTTTCGACCAAGCCATGAATACTTTAGAGATTCAAAACTGCCGTCTTTTAGGGCTTTTCGAATGTCGAAAGTGGTGTGGATCATGAAATGGAGATTGTGAATAGTCATGAGTCGGTAGCCAAGAAGCTCTTGGGCTTTGAAAAGATGGTGGAGATAAGCTCGATCGTAGTTTTTGCAGGTGTAGCACTGACAGTGGGGGTCGAGAGGTTGCTGGTCCTCTTTGAAGCGAGCCCACATAATTTGAGATTTAAATTTGGAGCGCATGTCGTGGGTCTGGTTGCCGGTGCGGTTGAGAAATTGGCCGCCTCTGGCCATTCGGGTAGGAAGAGTGCAATCCATGGAAGTAATGCCTTGACCGAAGAAGTCGAAAAGGTCGTCGACCTCCCCTACTCCTAGCAAGTGAACAGGACGTTTTTTGGAATCTTTCTGAATGTAGGGAATAACATACTCCACAGCTTGGCGCATTTTGTCCTTGGGTTCGCCGACGGAAACTCCGCCAATGGCGATGCCGTCGAAATCTTGAGACAGGATAAATTCGGCCGATTGGGCACGAAGATCTTTGAAATAGGAGCCTTGAATGACTCCATATAATTTAATATCCTGTTCTAATTTTTTGTTGAGTCGCTTGTGTTCGGTGAGGGAACGAAGGGCCCAGCGATGAGTGCGATTCAAAGCGGCAAGAGCATATTTTTTGGTGGCAGGATAGGGAGTACATTCGTCGAAGGCGATGATATTGTCGGCAGCGAGATTGTGTTGAATTTGGATTGATTTTTCGGGGGTAAAAAAGTGAGTGGCGCCGTCGAGATGGGATTTGAATTCAACTCCCTCTTCGGTAATACGGGTTAACTTACCAGCACCATTTTTGTCCCGACCAAGTGAAAAGACTTGGAAACCTCCAGAATCGGTAATGAGTTGGCCTTTCCATCGAGTGAATTCGTGGAGACCGCCGAATTTCTTGATGGCTTTGTCGCCGGGGCGAAGATAGAGGTGGTAGGTGTTGCAAAAGAATATTTCGCAACCAATACTCTCGAGGTCTTCGGGAGTAAGAGATTTGACGGTGGCTTGGGTGCCAACAGGGACAAATGTGGGCTCTTTTAGCATGAGTACGATTATAGCAGGTTAGCGAATATTGAGTTGTCTTCGTATTTTATCGGGAACGTCTCTTTCCGGGACTGGCTGAAATACATCTAGGGTTCCATCAGCTGATTCAAGAGATGCTGGTAGATTGGCAATTTTTATATGTCCTTGCTGTACGGGAATAATCAATGTTTGAGTAGAACAATACCTTTCGTTTGGTGGTATGACCAAACTTGCGTTTGGGCCATTAGCTGAATTATCGATTCTAACAATACGGGCAAATACAGTACCTATGACTCTGTAATCATGCCCATGAGTTTGAATTTTTACAAAGTCCCCGATTGTTGAGGCTTCATGTAGGTATTTTTCTGACATGGGGGATTATAGCAGGATTTTGGAAATTGAATCTAAAGTACTTAAAATATGTGATTAGTCGTGAGATAATACAAATGCTTTTTTGACAATTAGGCCGCTGTGGTGAAATTGGTATACACGCCAGACTTAAAATCTTGTGGTAGAAATACCGTGTGGGTTCGATTCCCGCCAGCGGCACATTGTTGTAGAATAGCCTTAGCAACGGGGATTGGCGCAATTGGCTAGCGCGCACGGTTTGGGACCGTGAGGTTGCTGGTTCGAATCCAGTATCCCCGACAAAGTATTATGTGTACTTCATACGAAGTCTCAGAAACGGCAAAATATATACTGGTATGACATCTAACTCGCTTAATCAGAGATTGGATGAACATAATAGAGGTTTGAATAAATATACGTCTGAGAATAGACCATTCAAACTGATTTATTTTGAAGAATATCTGTGTAAAGAAGATGCGAGGAAGATAGAGTTGTTTTACAAAACAGGATTTGGAAGAAAAATAAGAGATTTGATAATAGCTGGATTAGATTAAGTTGCTTCCGCCAGAGGCGGATCAGCCTTTGGCTGAGGTTCGAATCCAGTATCCCCGACAAATTAAAGAGGAAGTGATTTGAGATAATCTGAGCCGGGTTTGAGCCCTAATTCTTTGGGAAAAACGGTGGTTTTTGGGGCGACGAAGAATACTTGGGCTCTTCAGGTCTTTAGTCTTATTTAGATGCTGTTGACAACAAAGAGTTTAATCAAATTTCAAAGACTCCATCACTTGTTTAAGTTGATTTCCAAGTTCCTCTTTTGAGTTGTTAGGTTGTCCGACTAAAACTTTATAAAGAGTATCTCCTTTGAGATACCAAAATTCTCTAGTTCCTGAATAGACCGAAGTTATCTCAATCATGCCAGGTAAAAGTTTGTAGTCATTTACTGATGTGCTCATTATTTTTGGCGGTCCGGGCACAAGCGGTAAAATCCCAATTGACTTGCCATTCATTTTATTTACAAGTTCCTCGGCATTTGCTACAGAACCTTCTTCTAACACAGTCTGTTTGTCAACATTGATCTCTATAAATGTTAATTTGCCATAAATATCGTCAAGTTTTGTATCTTGAGTAATTGATTCAGGTGATAACATGATTGATAAATCTTGACTGATTAGTGTCCAGTTTTTGGGATAACTCAAGGCAACTTTCAATTGATGACTAGTGTAGGTCTTATTACTTTGAAACAACGTTCCTATTAATACTAAAACAATTCCTATAGCTACCGTTGTAAACATTACTTTATAACCGCGTTTTGGATTTTTTCGATCAATTGCAAACGGGAAAAGAGCAAAATATAAGATAAAAGTTAAAGGAATAGTAATTGGAAATTTAGTCCATACGCCTGTTAGGGCTAAGATAATAATTATTGGGAAGATGGAAAAAAGATAAACAATAGCGATTAATGTTACTTTGAGACCTGGTAGATATGTAGAAAAAAAGTTTTCTTTTTTACTTTTCATAAAATAAGATACATTAATATAAATGATAATTGCAATAACCGTATTTTTATTTTATAAATTAGGTTTGACGTAGTAAAAAATCGCGCGCGCAAAAAAGAATTATTCAATCGAGCCTGAAGTTTTTGGCCGCGTTCCCACCCTCGGCCAATTTTAATTCAAACACAGTTCGAATTTATTGATACAACGCCGACAAATTAAAGAGGGAGTGATTTGAGATAATCTGAGCCGGGTTTGAGCCCTAATTCTTTGGGGAAAATGGTGGTTTTTGGAGCGACGAAGAAGAAAAGTTTGTAGTCGTAAATAGTGACTATTTCGCCGTCGGGGGCGACAACATCGTTGGCATCCCACCAGCGTTTGCGAAATTGATTGTAGGAAAAGATACGGTCCTGCTTAATAAAAGTGGGATAGGGGTCGATGAGACTGACTTCTTTGGTACTGGGGTCGATGTGACTGACGATGCTGTAGTGGCTGTCGTTGTACTGGATTTTTCGGCCTGTTTTGGGATTGATTTTGTAGCCAAACAAACCTTGCCATTCGATGACGACGGGGAGTTTGTATTGGGAAATTATAGTCTCAACATCGGCAAGCTTAGCGTGGTCTTTGTACCAGAGACGATTGTCCTTTTGGAGTTTGCGGACGGCTTTGTCGAAATGATCGATTCGGGAGCCTTTGTAGCGGATGGTTCGAGTAATGCTGGCAGCTTTGGTAATGTCCTGTTGGGAGACTTCGACCGATAAATAGGCCAAAAGCATCTGGAGTACGGCTGGGCCGCAGTGAGATTCGGTAATTTGTGGAAATCTAGGTATTTTCATACGAGGCTTTGAGTGCTGATCTGTTGGTATTATACAAGAAAAATTAATTAAAGAAAATTTAGGCAATATTTGTTAAAATAGCTTTTGAATACCGCGGGATTAGTTAATCGGTATAACTTCAGTTTTCCAAACTGATATGGGGGGTTCGACTCCCCCATCCCGCTCCATATGTACAGAGGCAATCAGAAAGATACTAAAAAATACATAAAGTTATAGATTACAGTTGATATATGGATAATTTATTCAGCAATCCATGGGTTATCGGAATAGGCGTAACTGTTATCGGCGGAGTAATACTTTATTTGATCGGGATTGGTAGAAGTTCCAATAAAACAAATTCTGGCAACAAAGCTCCGTTTATTAGTGCTGGGGGAAATATTAACGCTGGTGGTGACATTGTTGTTGGAAATAGTAATAAAAATCCAAATAAAAGAGTAGGTATTTTAAATAAAGGAAAGCATAATACGTTTATAAACAATTCTTTTAGTGATCTTGATGTTGGAATACAGGATGAAGGAGAGGGCACAACGGCGAAAGGTAATAAATTTAACTAGTGACCTAATTCTTTAAAACTTCGAATTCCCAAATGTCCTTTCAAAGTGTTGAGTTGTAGAATCAATTCAGGTTGGGCTGTAGTGTAGTAATGGAGACCGATTTAAATTTTAGAAATAAGAGACAAATTAGGGTCAAGTAGATATTGTGTTAGGTCAGAGCTGATTACGCTCACCAGCTCAAAATACTGAGAAAGTGCTATTCTTATTGTAATAATTGAATAATGGAAGAACGAAAGAGTGAGAATACTAGTGTTACCGGAAATAAAAGGGTTAGTTTTGGTGACGCGGTGCAGGAAGCGGTTGGAAATATTGCATTTCAATATCTGAAAAAGACTTTGGCGAAGGGGAGAGTGATTTTTATACCATCATTAGGTGTTGTGCTTACTTCAACTGGTGAAGTTAAAGAAGTGTCATCACTAACAGATGAAGAATTAAGAGCCAATCCGCATGTTTACGATCCTTCAAGAAGCGATATTAAGTAAATCAGATATTCATAAATCCTTAGGAATCCAAAGAAGAGAGTTTTTCTATTTCCCCTTGGGAAATTTCAGAGAAAATACATTTTGGAGCTAAATTGATGTCGAAATATTTGATGGGAAGGCCTAGTTCGTTGGCCAAATCGATTTCTTTTTGAACTCCGTCGGAAATTGAGCCGAAAACCCAGACTTCGTCGCTGCGACGAATTAGTTCGTTGTTGGCGGAAATTAGAGCGTGGCGCTCGACGGTGTCGAGAAGAAAGTAGGAGTACATCATGAAGGCGGAGGCGGGAGTGAATCCTTTTTCGAGGATGAATTTGATGATGTGTTCGCGGAGGAAGAAATTCCTCTTGCTCATGGCCGAAAAGATAACTCTACGATAGTCGCTTTGATTATCCATGCCACATTTTAACTCGATTATTGTTGTTTTGCTATGAATCCAGGCCAAGAGTATGGATGAAAATGCTGATAGTGTATGGCGATTAGGCGCTTTCGTGAGATAATATAGTTGTGTTTGCCGCCATGGTGAAATTGGTATACACGTACGTTTCAGAAGCGTATGGAGCAATCCGTGGAGGTTCGAGTCCTCTTGGCGGCACTAGTAGATAGAAATAAATAAAATCGATGATCTACAATCCAGAGATTGATACGACAATACTTACGGATGATTTCAATCTTAGAAAAGTAAAGGTTTTTGTGGCTGATTCTTTTCACAGTATTCACGATATTAGAGAGATATCTTATGTTCCTGTGCTGGGCAGACATTTGCCTTATTTATCGACCGCCTACTGCTATGGTAATGGGGTGAGGCCGAGTTGGTATTTTTCCAATGCCAATAGACATGCAGAAATGGAAGAGGCAATGAAAATAATACTAGGGAGAAGAGATATAAATATGGTAATGGGTCAAATATCTTTCCACCAAAGATTATTGTTGGAAAATACATTTAAATTTCAATATATTATGTTGTTTGCGCATCTGCCAAAACCAAGAGGGCTGGCAATTAAACAATTTTATGGTGGCGTGAATGAAGATTTTCTTATGAAGAATTTTGAGTTTAGAGAACCTAGAGATTAGAATTATTGAAGAAATTGAGTTAATCGATAATTACTGTTTCAAAACAAGGATTAGCTTGTTATAATACGTTTACTTCTTTGCCGAAGTAGCCAAGATGGTCACGGCACTGGTCTGAAAAACCTGGGATGTTGGTTCGAGTCCAACCTTCGGCACCCACTACACTTACCTCTTTTTGAAAAATTGAGGAAATAAAGTGTGGTTTGATACAATAAAATATTGCGAGAGTAGCTCAATTGGTGGAGCGTCTCCTTGCCAAGGAGAAGGTCGCGGGTTCGAGTCCCGTCTCTCGCTCATAATTTAGTCCCGGGATACCCGGGATTTTTTTTGAGACAAGACTGCTTTCTTCACTTTTTGGGTGTTTTGGCTTAAAATAGGCGTACGGTCGTTTAGCTCAGTTGGTAGAGCACATCGTTTACATCGATGGTGTCGGGGGTCCGAGTCCCTCAACGACCACACAGAGCAGAAGCTGAATAGCTTGACTCCAAAGCACGCTTAAGAAATAAATCTTATTTATAAGCTGATTTCTTGTTATAATAGCGGTGCTCTTTTGACATATTGCCGACCTGCCTGACGGCAGGCAAGTGTGGTGAAAGCCACTCTGAGGTCGGAAAAATGCCGATGTGGTGAAATTGGTATACACGTACGCTTGAGGTGCGTATGCCGAAAGGTGTGGAGGTTCGAGTCCTCTCATCGGCACTCAAAAATATCTCACTTTCGGGTGAGATTTTTTTACTTTGCCCTGTTGGGTGGGACAGTCCGTCCGAAACGGATTTATCGTGGTTCTACTTTGAATATGGTAAAGTTTGTACAAATCGATGCCCTGTCGTCTAATGGTAGGACAGCAGCCTTTGGAGCTGTTTATCGTGGTTCGAATCCATGCGGGGCAACAGTTTATTTATTTAAAGATGGGTAGGACAGTCCGTCTGAGACGGATTTATCGTGGTTTCCGTCAGGAGACGGACGAAGCGAATCCATGCGGGGCAACATGTGGCATGTTTATGTTTTAAAGAGTTTGCTGAATGGGAAGCTGTACACGGGGTACACGGGAAATTTAGAAAGAAGACTAAAAGAGCATAATGCTGGCAGGGGTGGGAGATTTACTAAATTAAATAAACCTTTTGAATTGGTGTATAAAGAAGAATTTGATGATAAGTATGTGGCAGCGAAAAGAGAAAGAGAGCTGAAAACAAGCAAGGGCAGGTATTTTGTGAAAAAGATTTTGAAAAATAATGAAGAAAGGAATAGAATTGCTTAAGTTAATTATTTTTAATTTAATAAAAATGAAAGGATTTAAACAAAATATTGAAGAATTGACCGTGAACAATACCAATTATCGACAAGTGCTTTATAGCGGTAAACACAGCCAATTAGTACTAATGAGTATTGAAGTGGGCTCGGAAATTGGGATGGAAGTGCATACTGACAATGATCAATTTTTTAGATTTGAACAAGGTATGGGAAAAGTGGTTATCGATGGCAATGAATACGATGTGAAGGATGGCGATGCTGTGATTGTACCTTCTGGAGCCATGCACAATGTAAAGAATACTGGAGATGTAGCTTTGAAACTATACACTCTCTACTCCCCTGCTCATCACAAAGATCAAATTGTGCGAGCAACAAAAGCTGAGGCTGAGGCCAATGAAGCTGAATTCGACGGGGTAACTACAGAATAAAGCTTTGGATTAAATTAATTTTGAGAAACAGGCGCTGGAGTGTTTTGGGCGGCTGGCGTGGGAAGAGCTAGAGTGGTACTTTCGAGTCTTTTGAGGACATCAAAATCGATACTGGTATAGGAGTAATATCCGCCTAAGATTAGGAGTAAAAAGAAGACAGATAAAAGGATAGTTTCGAGAATATGACTTTTCATAATTAATTTATCTTTGAAAGATTATATACGGTTGGATAGGAAAGGAAAATTGCCGGAGATTCTTCGAGGAGGTAGCGTTGGAAATCGAGGTAGGTTTGTTTTCTTTGGATAGGATCGAAAAGCTGGCGACCTTCTTCGAGAAGTTTGTCGATACGAGAATTGTTGAGATGGGTGATGTTGGTGGATTGTTGGGTGGAATGCCAATAGTTGTACTGATCGGGGTCGGTGGGAATGCCGGCATAGGCAATGGCAGTGTCGTAGTTGTCGGGGTCGATGCGATTCTCGATGGAAATACTAACCTCAATACCAAGATTTTCACTCCAGGCGTTTTTGATGTCCTGAGCATAGGAAAGTAAACGACGATCAGTGACCGTGAGGCTTATTTTATCGACTCTATAGTTATCGAAGAGCTCAGTGGCTCTGGTGGGGTTGAATTGGTAGTCTTTGATGTTGGGATTGTAGGCCCAGGAATTTGGAGAAATAGGTCCGATGCAGCGCTCGTTGAGATCGTTGGTTTTGGGAGTGGCATAGGCTAAGCCTTGGCGGAATTGTTTGATGGGATATTTGGTGGTGTTGATGAAAACGGCGATGTATTTTTGACTGGAGAGAATTTCGGGGGTAATTTTGACTTTGGGCCAGTTGGCAAATTCGTATTGAGAGCTGAGCCCAAGGGCTTGAGTAATCTCCCCGAGTTTGAAGGCGTTGACCAAATCTTTTTCGGAAGGATAAAAAATGTAGGTTTTGTCTTTTTGGTCCTTAACTAAAGATTTGAGTTCGAGACGATTGATGTAACCATCCTGATATTTGACCGATTTGACTTGGTAGCCAGCAAGGCCGATGAGGCCTTTTTTGAAAACTGGTTTTTCCAATTGAGCAGTGAGAGGAGCGTAGGCAGTGGGGGTTTTAATTCGAAGCTGAGTGTCGCTGAGGACTTCGGTTTCGACATTGCTAATGTTGAGTTCGATATCTTGGGCGGTGAGCTTTTTGCCGGAGTGCCAATAGAAATCTGGTTTGAGAGTGACAAGATAATCGAGATTGTCGTTTTCGGGGATAATACTTTGAACAATAGGAGAAAGACCGATGCGACCATTGTCGTTGACTTGGGTGAGACCATAGCTAATTTCGTGAGTAACGGAGCTTGGGAGAGAGGTGTCGGTGTAGAGTCCTTCCATGCCAACGATTATTTTGGGATCGATAATGCGGGTGTAGAGACTGTAAACTTGGGGCCAAAATTTGACGACTGAGATTCCAAAAAGAATTCCACCAATGATGAAAATGACGTTTTTCTTTAGGTAGTACCAAACTATTTCTAGTTTGAATAAAATCTTTGTGGACACTAAATTTGCTTAGAGCATCGCTTGGATTAGCGAGCTAAATATAAAAATAAATGAAACAACAATGGTGGTGACGAAAGTGACTTTTTCCCAGCCTCTTTTTTGAAAACTGGTAGTACTTAGAATGTTGGAACGGGATTCGGAATCGCCAGGAGACTGGAGGAAGATGAGAGTGACGACGGAAATTCCCAAAATTATTTGGATAATGGTAGCTGCAATGTTCATATTATTGATGGATTTTGATGATTAATATTTTTGAAAAAAGATGAAAGACAAGACTTATTATAAACGATGTGGCAAAATATGCCCAGAAGCCGCTAATTTGGGTGAAGGGAATATTGAGTCCGACGAGAGAAAAAGGTTGAATAATAATGTCGTTGATATAAAAATATGGCATTAGAAAAACGGCTAAATATAGGCCTAAAGTGTCGATGACACTTCGGAACAGGCCCAAAGTAAGAAGAGTGATGGGAAAAAGAAGAATCTTGATAATTGGCTTGAGAATTAGTTCGAAGACGGTGAGGATAAGAGCGACGAGAAGATATGATTTGATGGTGCCATCGAAGACTAAATTATGAGTGAAGAAATTGGCGACAATGAGACTGAAGCAGTAGAGAATGAGATGGCGGAATATTTTTTTCATTATTTTTTGGTTCTTGTAATAATAATACCGCCAATTGAGAGTAAAAATATAAGAATACAAATTAGTATAGCCAAATTTAGGTAGTGAGATAAATAAATTGTTTTGACGGCGTAGACTTGGCTGGATTCGTTGACTTTAATTTTGAGTGATTGATTGTCGGGATTGATGGAATCGAAAAAGGAGAGCTGGGGTGATTCCAAAATAATTTTTGAAAAAGGTGGAATAATGGGAATGTTTTGCTGCCAATTGGCCTGCTCGTTTGAAAGACTGATATTGTTGACGGCTTGATTGTTGGGGTTGCTGACAATTAGTTTGGTTTTGTTTTTAGTGTCGGTGGTGATAATTAGATTTTGATGTTCGTGTATTAATTCTTTTGAGGCGAATTGGACATCGACTGTCTTGGAGGAATTATCTTGTTTGAAAGAGCCTGGTGGGGGTGGATTCTGGGCATCGGATCCATGGATGACAAAAACAAGATGATTGAGATCGAGGTCCTGGAAAAAGTCGACACCATTGGTGGTTTTGGCCCAAGTCGGATCGATGCTAACCCAGCCTTTTTGCTCATCCCAATATTGGGGCCAGGCATGGAGAATGTCGGAATTGGGATTGATAGGCTTGATCTTGTCGTTGTTGGAATAGGCATAGCCTTCGATTTCGCGGGAGGGAATCTTGTTGGCTCGGGCGATTGCGACAAAAAGATCGGTGAATTCGGTGCAAAGGGCTTGTGAAGGATCGTTGAGGATGGCCAAATCCCCCATTCTCTGGGCACGATTTATTTTGTCGTAATTGTAGCTGAGGGTGTTGACGACATAATCGTAAATTTGTTTGGGAGTTTTTTGGGTGGCGGCGATGGTCTGAATGGTAGGACTGTCGGGATGCCAAAAGGGACTGGAAGAAGTGAGGGATTGAAGGTAATTTTGGGATTGCTCGATGGGTTTGGAAATTGGAAGTATTTTGGCTTGTCCGCTGACTTCGATTGACTGCTGAGATTGGGCTTCGAGTTGGTACTGAGCCAACCAGTTGCCATCCTGGTCGACGATGATATTGGAAGGCCAAAGACTAAAATCAGAATAAGTAATGGTTTGATTTTGAGTGTCGGGAGGGATAGGGATATTGATGGTTTTGGACTGATTGGAATCGTTTTTTATAAAATAGCTGAGTTTGAAATCGAAAAGTTGGGCTGAGCCATAGGCAAGGAGAAATTTAGACGATTTTGATTCGGGAGTTAGTTTGAAAAAAGTGGAAAGATAGCCACTGGCGGTGTTCTGACCAAGACTATTAACAGAGGAAAAAGCTAAATTACCAAAGTTGTTGGGGGAAATTACGGTAATATCGATTTGATCGCCATCTTGGAGTTGGCCATAGTCGGGAAGGGAAACTTCCATTAGTTTGCCTTTTGGGGTGATGGCATTGTTGATTTGGTACTTGAGTGTGAAATCCTGAGTTTTACCTTTACCGATGCTGGGTTGGTTGAATTTGAGAATAAATTTGGTTTGATTGTTTTGAATATCAGTAGAAGAAAGAATGTCACCAAAGTTGTCGCTGGCGTGAGTGTCGCTGATTTTGTCCGAAGCGATGGAGAGTTGGTACTCCTTGGCGTATATATTGGAAATGTTGTTGGTGAGCTGGACACGATGGTCGACGTGAACAGAATTGTCTTCGAGCAAAGTGTAGGTAATTTGCTGGTAAGTTGTAAAATCAGCCACAGCATAGGATAGTTTTGGAATTAGTAGGGCGATAATGATGAGGACGACAAGAATCATGATTAGATAATGATAACTGTAAGATACTGTTTTGTGGGTAATTTATTTTATTGACTTCGGGTAATATTGGGGTATAGTTAATTATGGCAAAAGTAATTTACAAACGTCAGAAGCAAATTCTTGATTATATTAGTAGTAATATTTCCAGATATGGTTATGCACCAACTCTGACGGAAATTGCCGAGCATTTTGGCCTGTCATCGCTGGCGACAGTGCATGAACATTTGACAGTACTGGAGAAAAAAGGGTTGATTCGACGATATAAAGGTGCAGTGAGAGGTATTGAAGTGTTGGGAGATGATTCGGGAAATTATGCCAACCAAGCGATGGTGGAATTGCCAATTATGGGCTACATTGCCTGTGGAGAGCCACTCGAGCCATACAACGATCCTAGTGCGACATTGCCAGTAGATTCCAAGTTAATTAATCATGGAGATAAGTCCTATGTGCTACAAGCTAAGGGTGATTCGATGATTGAAGATGGAATTTTGAATGGAGATTATTTGGTGATTAAGGAAGTAAGCGAAGCTCACAATGGAGATATTGTGGTGGCAGTACTGAAGAATGGCTTTGCGACTTTGAAAAGATACTATAAAGAAGTTAATCGAATTCGATTGCAGCCAGCCAATTCGACGATGCAACCAATGTATGTGACCGATGTGGAAATTCGAGGAAAGGTGGTGGCAGTGATTAGGCAGTTTAATTAGACTGTCGATTGGTCAGATTATCAGATTTTCAGGAAGACAGGAAAAAGTTATAATAGCAGTATGTTGTACATAATTGCGACGCCGATAGGAAATTTGGGAGATATTAGTTTGAGAGCAGTAGAAGTGCTGGAAAAGTTGGATGTGCTTCTGTGCGAAGATACCCGAAAGACAGGACTATTGCTCCAGAGCTTGAATTTGAAAAATAAACCTAAACTTTTGGCATTTTATGATGAGGTGGAGCAACAGAAAATTCCGCAAGTTATTAAAATGCTTGAGGATGGAATGGAGGTGGGGTTGGTGTCGGACGCAGGCACACCATTGGTGTCCGATCCGGGCTGGATGCTGGTACGAAAATGCCAGGAAAAAGGAATGGCGTACACTTCCCTACCGGGAGCTAATGCAGCTATTAATGCCTTAGTACTTTCGGGATTGCCGATGGGTAGATTTGCCTATCTTGGATTTTTGCCAAAAAAATCGGGAGATAGAAAAAAGATTTTAGAACAATACAAGAATATTGATGGAGCTAAAGTGGTATACGAGTCCCCTTTTAGGACTAAAGAATTGATCGACGAAATTAAAGAAATTTATGGTGAAAATGTAAAAATTCGAATTTGCCGAGAGATGACGAAAAAGTTTGAAGAAGTATTGGATGGTAAGATTGATGGAGAAATTAAGGGAGAAGTAGTAGTGGTGTTTGAGTGAAGTGTTATAATGGTTACAAATGATAAATAATAAGTGTCCTGAGTGTGAGCGTTCGGGTGCTCCGCATATGGAAAAGAATGAATTTGGTGTGCCGATAGTAAGACCAAAGACAGTTAAATATGTAGAAACTATTGATGGTAAACCTGTTGTTAGTAGTGCTTTTGATTTAAGTGATCCTGTGACGGCAAGATATTATCATTACGGAGCAACTTAACCGTTTTTAAGTATTCGTCTTTTTTCAGCCCAGGCGACAATTTCTCGAGTGGAATCGACAACATCGGGAGAGACGGAGATGCTGGTTATACCCCATTTGATAAGTTTTTCGACAAGATCGGGATGATTGCTTGGTGCTTGGCCACAAATGCCTGAGCTAATACCACGCTTTTTGGCGGTTTTGATAGATTTGCGAAGCATCCAAAGTACGGAAGGATCCATTTCGTTGAAATCTTTGGCGACTTCGGAATTGTCGCGATCGAGACCAAGGGTGAGCATGGTGAGATCGTTGGAGCCAATGGAAATGCCGTCGATGCCAACATCGATGAATTTGTCCAGTTGGATGACATTGGTGGGAATTTCCACCATCATGTAGAGTTTGAAGGAAGGTGAGCGAAGAAGCCCGGCAGCAGAAATCAGTTTTTTAATTTCGGCGAGTTCTCGAGGACTACGGACAAAAGGAATCATGAGCCAGAGATTTTTTAGTTCGTATTTGTTGCGGACAATTTTGATAGCTTCGAGCTCCATTTCGAAAACTTCGGGAGAATTGATGTAGCGAGAGGCTCCGCGGAAGCCAAGCATGGGATTTGGTTCTTCGGGCTCGTAGTCCTTACCCCATTTTAGGTGGCGATATTCGTTGGTTTTGAAATCGGTGGCACGGTAGATGACAGGACGAGGGTTGAAATTGCCACAAAATTCTTTGAGACCTTTGGCAAGCTGGTTGATGTATTCTTTGCGTCGACCTTCGGCGATCATGCGCTTGGGGTGGACGCCAATGTTGGCAAT
Organism: Candidatus Shapirobacteria bacterium; assembly: GCA_003250375.1. Classification (GTDB taxonomy): domain Bacteria; phylum Patescibacteriota; class Microgenomatia; order UBA12405; family UBA12405; genus SZUA-533. The sequence continues at coordinate 18,482 of QKGR01000034.1, forward strand.
CATGAATTCGGCTCGAAGCAGACCGACTCCATCGCAATTTTTTTGAGAAATGTCGGCAGCCAATTCGGGTTCGCCTAAGTTGACATAAACTTTGGTGGCAGTTTTGAGGTTTGATTTAGTAGCTAATTTGGTAACTTGGGCGGAAACAGGGAGCTGGCCAACGGTAAGATTGCCAAACCAGACTTCGCCGGTAGCACCATTGAGGGTGACGATGTCGCCATTTTTGAGAGTCTTAGTGGCTGTTTTGGTGCCAACCACACAGGGTACTCCAAGCTCGCGGGAGACAATAGCGGCATGGGAGGTTTGACCGCCTTTGTTGGTGATGATACCGACAACTTTTTTCATGGCAGGAACAAAGTCGGGGGTAGTCATGTCGGTGACCAGAATTTGGCCAGATTGAGCTTTGTTGATTTCGGAAGGAGATTTGATGATGACAACTTCGCCGGAGGCTATGCCTGGGGAAGCGGCCTCACCTTTGAGATCGGGAGTTTTGGTAATAACTTGATTTGATTTTTGGAGAGTTTTGGAATTGGATTCGACGGTGGTGACAGGGCGGGTTTGGACAATGTAGATTTTTCCCTTTTCGATGGCAAATTCAATGTCTTGATGTTTGCCAAAGTGATTGTGGAGCTTTTGGCCATATTGGGCGATTTTGACGGCCTGGGCGGTGGTAATTTTTTCTTGATTTTGTTTGGACTTGGGAACTTGAGTTTCTTTGGTCTCTCGCAGAGACTTTACAAGTTGGATAGTTTGAGGAGTTTTATTGTGGGAAATTATGGTCCATTCGTGTTTTTGGACAACATGGGTGTCGGGGGTGACTTGGCCTTGGACGATGTACTCCCCTAGTCCCCAGATGGTTTCGATGACAATCTGGTTTTTGTTGTTGGTGACAGGGTTGATGGTGAACATGATGCCGGAGACATCGGAACTGACCATTTTCTGGACAGGGACGGCAATACCAACTTTGAAATGGTCATATTTCTTTTTTTGACGGTAGAAAATGGCTCGGGGGGTGAAAAGCGAGGCCCAACAATCGCGGACACGGGTGAGGACATTGGCGTCGCCGATGACGTTGAGAAAAGTTTCTTGTTGGCCAGCGAAGGAAGCGTCGGGAAGATCCTCGGCAGTGGCGGAGGAGCGGACGGCGACTGGGCTGTGGGCTAAGCCTCCAAAACCAGAAAGGCGCTTGTAGGCTTTGGTAATGTCGATGGCTATTTGGGGAGGAATAGGAGAAGTTTTGATGAGGGTTTTGATTTTTTTGGAGGCTTCGAAAAGCTGGTTGGGATCGTCGACATCGGTGGATTCGAGGACATTTTTAATTTTTTGATTCAGCTGGTTGTGGTCGATGAATTCAAAGTAGGTTTGGGCGGTGACGACGAAGCCATTGGGGACAGGGATGCCAAGAGAGTACATTTCGCCAAGATTGGCTCCTTTGCCTCCGGCTTTTGCGATATCATCGTGATTAATCTGGTTGAACCAAAGAACGGTTGGGGCAGTCATAACAATAATTATTCATTATTCTGAGGGAATTATCAATGCGCTATGATTAGGAAAGAGACTCGTTGGGGCGGGCGTAGTCGTCCTCGAGGCGGAAAGTGGTGCCAGTGGGAGGAGTGGAGGCTTCGAATATCTTAATATCGGTGTTGGCTTTGATGCGATGGATAGTGCCCGGTTTGATGTGGTAGCCGTAGTCGAGTTCCATTTTTTCGTAGCGGTTGTTGAGATAGATTTGGGCGTCGCCGGAGATGAGGACGATAGTTTCGGTTTTTTGGTCGTGATACTGGAGGGAAAGTTGGAGGCCAGCTTTGACTTCGATGATTTTGACTGTGTAGGGAGAGTCGGTGGGGGTGAGAATGACTTCCCTGCCCCAGGGTTTGATGATTGTTGCCTGCATATTATTATGATAACAGTTTTTGGGGTCTGTTGCCCAAAAGATGAATGTTATAGGATAGCTATATATTTGGGAAGTAAATTAGCAGTCGAATGGATAGTCTGCTAAGCTAGGTTTAATTGCTGATTTTGGGCTAAATTAGGGTATATTAGTGTATTACAAAGTATCATAATAATGCATATAGTATCAACATGATACAGATATAGATTGGTTTCGAATTATGGGCTACTTCATAAGTCCGATGAGAATGCGCTCGAGGGCAACTTCTTTGGGGGTGGTGAGGGTACCGGTTTTGGTTTGGAATTCTAGTTCGATGAGGTTGAGGTAGGTTCTCTTGAGCATGGCTTGGTTGAATTTTGAGTAGCCGGAGAGTTGTTTGCGAAGCGAGTTTTTGATGAGGTAGAAGACGAGTTCGAAGGCTTCAGTCTGGAGACCTTTGCGGAAGGCTTTGATGAAGTAGGCGGTGTTGTCGGGCTGGATGGCGTTGATGATGGAGAAGATGTTGGAACTGGGGTTGTAGACTTCGATTTTGGCTTTGGGAAAAAGTTTGAGCTGGGTGGGGGTGAGTTTTTTGTCCTGCCAGAGGAGGATGCTAATGTCGGGTTCTGAGTTTAGTAGAGGAGAGATTTTGTCGGCGATGGGCTTGGGGATGGAAAAGTAGTTGGAGATGACGAGAGTTTTGGGGGAGGCAAAGAGAGTTTGGCTGTTGAGGAAGTTGTTGATGGTCTCCAGAGTACTACTCTTGGAGTCGAGGCGAAGAATTTCTCGAGAAGAGTTCTGGTCGGGATGGGTGTTGAGGGCTTCCCTGCTCTTGAGCTGGTCATCGCCGTGGAAGATGTAGATCATATTTGATTATAATATGGATAAATCTGATGAATGTAATTGAAATAAGAGCAGGTTCTGTTGACACTAATTCTTTAGTCTTGAGAGTGGCTAATTTAGCTGTAAAACTCGGAGATGATGGTTATAATGCTTCGACACTTGAATACGAACAAGCCTTCGTATTTTCTGTGCTGGAAAGCAAGGGGGTGGTGTACTTGGCGAATAATGGCAAGTATGATGTTGGTTTTGTGTTGTTGGAGGAGATGGTAAGGGGGAGAGTTGTTCAGCTGGGGTTGGCGTATACGGTTCCTGAAATGAGAAGAAAGGGAATTTTTGAAATTCTGACCAGAAGAGCAATTGAAGATGCAAAGGTGCATGGTTTTGGTAAAATGGTGGCTCATGTGGCTGCCGATGGTAAGTCTAGGAAGGGTCTGCTGAAGTTTGGTTTTGAAGAAAATAAAGGAAAATTGACGATTGGAAATGAAGTTCCTGATTTGGTGCTAGACTTGGAGAAAAGTAGATAATAACAAACAATAGAAAATTGGAGTATTTTTGGTAAAATAAGAAGCTACTAGAGGCCCCGTCGTCTAGCGGCCTAGGACTCCTGGCTTTCATCCAGGCAATCGAGGGTTCGATTCCCTCCGGGGTCACACATAAATAAACTGTTTGTATCAAAAAGTATCAAAGGGTATAATGACATTTGATGGCAGGTAAAAAAGAAGTACTGAAAAGAATAGACGATCTTTTGGAATTATGGAAAAATGAAGGAAAGTTGCCTTTAGGACAAGAAGTTGACTTAGTATTGCGACCATCGGCAGTTGTTGGAAAAATTCAAACTAATACTGAATTGCCCGACCCAATTTTAGGACAATGGCTATATTGGTCATTCAGAGAACCCTTTTATACTACAGTTAGTGATAAAGAAAGACTTGAAAGAATTGAGAATTACAGAAAGTGGCTTGTAAGTAAGGGTTCGGAAAGGAGATTTTATTGGCAAAAAGATGGGGGTGGGTTGCTCCAAGCTTTTGGGTGGATGGCGGTTGGTAAGAAACTTGGGGGAGAAAAAGGTTTGACTTTGGAATCGGGAGTACCAGAAGATGTACTGAACTTTAATGCATCTTCGGCTGTCAGAGTTTATGGAGAAAGAGGTATGGGTATTGGTACTAATTTGAAACAGGTAATGATGCGTGATGTTGAAAGAAGGTATCCTAACGTGGTTGGATTTTGGATTAGTACAAGAGAAGGTAATGGTGGATCTATAGAAATGAATCGAAAACTAGGGTTTGGATATATAGGTCGTTCTGGACACGACACGGTGTATTTTGCCAAGCCAGTAATAAGAAAGAGATAAATATGGTTTTATTTGAATAAAGTCGCAGATTTACCAAAAGGAACCCCGTAAGTTTTGTAAGAAGGATCAATCTTGACCCAATTATTGCCTACTTTAACTTCAATGAACTGATGGATAAAGAAGTTAAGAAACGTCATTTTTGTATGAATATCTTGTTTTTTAAATTTGTTTATGTACAGAAGTATGGCGATAAGTTGTGCATTTAATATGTTACACGGAAGGAAACCATGGTCGTACTTAAAGGGTTTCTCGAAGGCTTTCCAATACTGAGTAAATATCTTATATCGACTTCCATAATATTTTGAAGTCATGTATTTATAACAGTTTTGCAAATAGTCATAGTTGTCTGGGTATTTTAGATAAATTTTTTCAATATCGTTGATGAATTTAGGTGGAATTGGACTGTAATCTTTAATTTCAACAAATCCACTATAAGGTACAATGAGTCTGAGAAATATGAACACAAAAAATATATATATTAAGATGATATATAGATAGATCATGGTTATATATTGTAACTCTTTCTGAATAAATATAATAAAATGTGGCGTAGAATAAGGCATAGAGAATGGCAACATTAATTATGTTCCTTAAACTGTATGTTGTGTCGTTTGTTACTTTTTTGGCAGTAGATCTGATTTTGAAGATTATAAAAAACGAACTAGTGTATTTGTTCCACTTCCTCCTAGAAGATGATTTGGTAGTGTAAAATTAGGCATGGAGGTGAAGATTGAAGCAAGTTGGAAGCAGGTGCTGGAAGAAGAATTTGGAAATGAGTATTTTGTAAAATTGACTGAGTTTGTGAAATCGGATTATGCAAAAAATACGGTGTATCCCCCACCGGGATTCATATTTAGAGCCTTTGAGCTGACACCGTTTGGTAAAGTTAAAGTTGTAATCTTGGGACAAGATCCGTATCATGGTCCAAATCAGGCCAATGGATTGGCATTTTCGGTTGCAAAAGGAGTGCGCTTGCCGCCATCCTTGATGAATATTTATAAAGAAATTGAGAGTGATATTGGCAAGAAAACGTCGAACAATGAAGGAGAATTGGAATCTTGGGCCAAGCAAGGAGTGTTGCTTTTGAATGCAACACTGACAGTGCGGGCAAATTCGGCGGGCTCGCACCAGAATAAAGGCTGGGAGAGTTTTACCGATGCGGTAGTACGAATTTTGTCGGAGAAGAAGGAAGGATTAGCGTTCGTACTTTGGGGAAATTATGCCCAAAAGAAAGGGTCGATTATTGATGAATCAAAACATTTAGTGCTGCGATCGGCACACCCATCTCCCCTATCGGCACACAACGGTTTTTTTGGCTCAAAGCCTTTTTCGCAGACAAATGAATATTTGATTTTGAACGACAAAGAGCCGATTGAGTGGTAGTTAGGAAAATAATCTATTGAACTCCAAAATTTCATTTTCTGGATCGACTTGGTAGGAACCAAGACAATCGACAGAAATTTGCCGGACTTGAAGTCGCTTTAAAGCTTCAACTCTATTACTTCCGTCAATTACAAAAAATTTAAAGTTGAATCTACATACTTTAATTGCGGGTTTGATTTTTTGAATTTCTCTTGGGCCGATACTTATAAGTTCGTCAACATATTGAGTGTCTAAGCAAGGATGTGTTTGAATAAGTTGCTTTGTTGGTACAATAATTCTTTCACCCATGTGAGGATGTTAACAATTGCTGTTTATTTATTCAATATTTTGTGGTAAATAAGAATATATGGTGGCAATAGGTGTCAGAGAGTATGTTCAACCAATTTGTAAGACTTGTGGTTGGGTTGGGGGAAGATATTATTGCGATGAGGAAGGGTGTGAAAGTAATGCAGAGTTGTCGGCTGTAATTGAGACAAGGTTGGGGCACCTTAAAGATACGGCTCAGAGAGTTGGAGGGAAACTCGTGGTGCATGATGTAGATTATCCGGTAGTTAGAGAGTAAAAATTCCGTTTTGGTAGATGATCTGTTGTTGGCCGTTTTTGAGATGGGCGGTGATGGTACGGTTGGAGGTGGAAATTATGTCGGTGTGGATGACTGAATCGTTGTAGCCTAATTGTTGCCATTGGGAATTGCTGACTTGGTCGAGCTTTCCTGGGTAGGATTCTTTGTAGGCCATGCCTAATGCCAAATGAAAATTGCCAAATTTGCCTCCGAAATTTTCGTCGTACAAAGTTTCGGCCATAAATTTGTTGATTTTGGAAATGCGACGGTCGGTAAGAGAGAACTCCCCTATTTTGTCGGCATTTTCGACAGCAATCATTTCCTGAAGGACTTTTTGGCCCTGGAGAGCAGATGATTGGACAACTCGGCCTTGATCGAATTTGAGAGTAATGTCTTTGATTAAATTGCCATCGCGGTAGAGAGGTTGGTCGAAAAAGACGGTGCCTTGAGTGCGGCGCCAGTCTGGAGAAATAAAAACTTCGAAGCTGGGAATGTTGCGACCATCGCCTCCGAGCCATTTTCGATTCTGGTCGACACCAATCCAAAGATCGGTAGCTTCGGCAACAATATGGAGCTTATCGATTTTGAGTTGATTGAGTTTGTCTTTTGTTTGATTTATTAATTGCTGGGCTTTTTTCCATTGAGCAATGGGGTTTGCCTGGTCCAAATAACAGGCTTTGATTATTTGTTGCCAACATGATCTTTGGGAAAGACCGGCTTCTTTGGCCATGGCAGGAGTAGCATAGAGGCCTAGAGTCCAGGTGAATTTACCACTATTTTCTTTGGAATTGCGCCAGTCCATGTAGGGTTTGAAAGCTTTGTTGCGGTTCATGATGAGACGTGGTTCGATGCCTTCGAGCTCGTGCTTGTCGCTTTCGGCGATGATGGAAATGAAGTGGTCGGCTTGCTCGACTCTGCCTTTGAGTAAATTTGCGGGAAAATATGAAATTTGGTCGGGAGTGGCATTTTCGAAGAAAGATCGGGCAATGCCGTCGGGTAGATATTGAATTATGGGGTGAGCACCAGCTTTTAGGACGGCAGTTTGAAGAGGAAGCAGGAGAGGTTTGGCAGATTCGGGGATTTGAATAAAAACAGTTTCGCCGGCTTTGACACCTTTACCGCTATTGAGAGCAAAGTTTACCAAAACATGGGCATAATTATTGAGTATTTGGGATGGTGGGTGGTAGATTTTCATTTTTGGGAAGATCGGATGGAGCCCGATAATAAAGGTCGATTTGAAGATCGCCATTGGAGTTGACAGAAAAAACTAGATAGTTGGCGACGTAGCAATTGGAGAAGCCGGTGTGCCATTCGTGGCGCCATTCACCATCGGGATTGTGGAGGGATTGGATAATGGCTTCTTTGCTGGACTGATGGGATTCGATGTAGACGGCTGATTTGGCCAAGCGGTCGAAGCGATTTTGGTAGATTCGACGGAGTCCGGCCAGATCGTAAGTGTCGGGGAAGGCGTTTTCGGAAGCGACGTCGATGGATTGGATGTATTGATGATGGGGATAGTTGATGCCAGTAAAAAAAGAGGCAGAAGCAAGTTCTTGAGGTTCGATGAGAGTGATTAGCTCACCGCCAAATTCGACTTGAATAGCGACGGGATCGGGACGACATTCGACGGGGGTGATGGTGTAACCACCAAAGAATTTAGGGCTATGGGGAAGTTGGTTGAGTTTGTCGACAAGTTCTTTGATTTGTGAAACACTGGAACAATCCATAATAAGAAAACAGACTAAATTGGACCAGAGAAGACCTTCTAGTTCGGAGCCTAGAACATCGGAACTATTGAACATGGTTGAATTTGGAGTTTGAACGAAGGAACTAGAATAACCAAAGCCACAGAGACCGGCGTAGCCCTGAAAAGAAATTTTAGTTTGATTAATTTGGAAATTAACCCAATATTTACCAATGGCAGCGTCGCCAAAACGTTCAAAGGCAGTACTGTCCTCTTCGGTGTGGAAGCCGTAGATTGATTGAGTTTGATGGTTTTTGATGGTGAGACTTTGGCAGCCAGTTTCGACTTCCATTTGAAGCAAAGCGCCTTGATCGAGACTAATTTGAAGCCCTTGGCAGTAGCCGACAAAAGATTCTAGGTAGCGTTCCAGATGGTTGA
>QKGR01000028.1 GCA_003250375.1 Candidatus Shapirobacteria bacterium
GTTAAATTCAGCTTTGGGATCGGAAAAAATTGAAATTAAGTTGAATCGATTAGAAGCAGATCCAGAGAGAATGTTTGAGATAATAGGGAAAATTAGTATTAGTGCGAATAGAGATAAGGAGAGGAATTTTTTGATGGGAAGAAGGTTTTTGAGAGTTTTAGCATTGGTGATTAGAAGAAAAATACTAAAAAGTGGGACAAAAATGTTGGCAGTGTTGTAGGTGTAGAAAGTTAGAGCAAAGAGAATAATAGAGAGAATGGAAAAGTAGAATTTGGAGGTGTGGATGAATTTGTAGAAAAAATAAGTAGCAGAGATGATTAGGAAAAGAAGTAAGGAAACTTCGAAGGCAGTACGAGAATAGTGGTAGTGCCAAGGAGTGAGGCTGAGAATTATGGCTGAAATTATGGCTAGATTTTTATTGTTGGTGGTTTCTTTGACTAATAGATATAAGAAATAAATGGAAAGAATAGCAAAGATAAGGGAAGGAAAGCGAAGAGCAAAGCCGTTTAGACCAAAAATAGCAACAGAAGGAACGACGGAGTAGATGTAGAGAGGGGCACGAGATTCGGTAAAAGAATCGAGGTAGAATGGCAAAAAATTGCCTTTATAATCTTTGCCGGTAGTAAGGAGTGAATAAGCCTGATAGCCAACATCGATTTCGTCGGAAAAGAGAGAGAGTGAATTGAATCGATATAATCTAATGGAAAAGGAGAGAATGATGACTAAAATAATGAGAAAGTTATTCTTGATGAGTGTCTTCACTTAGGTATTTTACATATAAATAAAGGCAAATGGCAAAAAGAATGAAAGATAGAAAACGGCAAACAATGAAATTGTCAAAAATAAGAAATTGTTTTAGAGGGGCGATAAGCGGATAGAACCAGAGATTGTAGAGATTTAGAAGGTGTATGGCAGAAAGAGTAATTATGAGACGAGGCTTAAATATTTTGGGGGTAAGGATGTATAAAATAGGTAAGATTGGGAAAATGGGATAGAGATAGCGTTCGTGGATGTTGGTGAGAAAAAGATAGGAAGTGAAAGCTACTAAAAGAAGGGCGAAGAAATAGTGCTTTAGTTTTGCATGTTTGGTGAAAAATAATTTTAGGTAGATGGGAATGAAGGAAATGATAGTGAGAGAATAGGCAATAGTTTTGGCGGTGGTGTGGAAAATCGGCATGGAATCCTTGGCGGCATAATCGAAACTATAGATAAGAAACCAAAGGTTGAATGAGTTGCCATTGAGCATGTTGCCTTGGCGAGGTAGAACTCGATTAGTATACATATATTTAATCCAATCGATGACGGGACGATCGGGAGTGAAAGGAATAGCCAAAAGATACATGAAGATTAGGAAAAATAAGATTGAGAGTCCCCAAGATTTGATATGTTTGATATTTTTGAAAAGGAGGATGAAGAAGATGGGAAAATAGATGATGAGTGAGAGTTTGAAAAGAATAGTGGAAAGGAAAATAAAAGGGCCGATGAAAAAATGTTTTTTGTAGCTGAGCCAAAAGCCAAGAATGGCTAAAAGATTGATGAGAGAATCTGTCTGACCCCAGATGGTGGAATTGTAGATGGTGATAGGATTTAGAAGATAAATTGCAGTGGCGAGAAGGGCGTGCTTGGGTGAGAAATCGCGGACAATTTTGTAGATGAGATAGCCAAGAGCAATGTCGGAAAGAATGAAGGGAAGTTTGACTAGCCAAACATGGAGAGACTTCTCAAGAATAGTCATGAGGACTGAGGGGAAAATTGGAATACTTGTGTTGAGAAACCAGAAGAAAGAAAAAACAGCATCTTTTAATTTGGAAATAAAGGCAAAAAGAAGAATGCTACCGTAGGGTTGGTTGGGCCAAGAGACGCCCCAAAAATTGCCTTCATAAAAAACTTTGGAACCATATTGCCAAAAGCGAATACCCCAATCGATGTGGTTGGGAAGGTCGGGGTGGTAGAAAGAAATAAACATTAGAAAAATTCGAAGGAGTAAGGAGAAAAGTAAGAGTTTTTTGAGAGTAAATTTAATCTTCATTTTGTTCGATAGAGAAAAGAGTAAAAGGAATAGCTGTTTCGTAGTTTGGCTTGATAGTTTTGAGAATATTAATTTTTGGGTTTGATTTTGAGAGTTTGTCTTTGATTTCTCTTTGGGCGGTGTCGAATTCAGAAGTTGGAAGGACAAAGAGAGAATTGAAAAGCAGTGAATTGTCGATGTTGGGCCATTCTAGATGCCCGATATAATATTTTGAATTTAGAGAATAGCCAGAGAAAAAGGCTGAGTTTTGAGAAACTTGAAGCTGAGTGGGAGGAGTGCAAGAAGTGAATATATCCCGATGATAAAGTAAAAAGAAAGGAGTAAATGGTTCGTATGAGTTGCTGAAATAGATTGAAGAAAATTTAGATTCTAAAGTTTGGCTGGCTTGAATAGATTCTTTGAGTCCAAGGTGCCATTGGCTGGCGGAAATTTGAGGATAGTGGACAAAATAGTGGTGGACAAAGCTAAAGATGGATACTAGGTAAATGAGAGGTAAGAAAAATTTAAATAAAAGTTGAAGAAAGTGATTTAGATTATGGAATGCATAGTAAATGCCAAAAGAAATTAGAAATGCAAAAAAAGGAAGCATAAGAATTAGACGGGTGCCATGAGGAGTGGCTGAATCATTGGTGAGGGCGGAAGGTACGGGGGAGAAAAGAAATAATACTGATAAAAGTACTTTAAGTTTTTTATCGGATACTTTGATGAAAAAGTAAATAAGTCCGATGATAGAAAACAGGAGTTCAATGGGATAAAAATAGCCGAAAGTTGAAAAACCATGGCGGAGATTGAGATCGCTTTTTAAAAATAGAAAATCGGTAGAAAAGGCTTGAAGATAGTTGTGGCTGAAAGAAGAAAGTACAGAATTGAGTTTGTTGTGAGCTAGTTTGGAAAGAAAAGATGTTTGCAGGCCAATTTGTTGACCGTGGGCAACAATGGCATCGGTGAAACGATGAAAATCGACTTGGGTGGGGATGGTGGGGTCTGAAAAGATGTTGATGTAGGAAAAACGATATCCGGAATGGCCGTTGATAGTATCCAAGATTAGTGGAAGACAAAGTAGAAGGGAAATTAAAAATATAAGAAAAAGTTTTTTGAAACCAAGCTGGAGTATTTCTTTAAAATAAATAATACCAAGAGTTAGGAGAAAAAAGATAAGATAGAGTTTTGAGGTACTATAGGTATAAAGAGTTAGAACAGATGAGAGAGCAAAAAGTAGCAGATGTCTAAAATTTTTGGACTCGAGATATTTGTAGAAGAAAAATAAGGAAAGCAGAAGGAAAAAGAGCATAAGAGTGACGGCAAAGGCTGCGCGACTGTAGTGAATATGCCAAGGGTTTATGGCCAAAATAAAAGCGGTAATTAGGGACAGATGTGTTGATTTGAAAAGCTTTTGAGAGAGAAAATATATTAGAGGAATTGTGAATATGCCAAAGATGGCGGCAGGAAAACGAGTAGAAAATTCGTTGACTCCAAATATGGTTTGAGAGAGGGAGACCAGGTAGATGTAAAATGATGGCTGATAATCGGCGAATGAGTGGAAGTGAATGGGAAATTTATTACCAAAATAATCGGTACGACATTGATTGAAGAAAGAGGCTTGGAAGGCAATGTCGGCTTCGTCGGAATAGAGAGAAGGTGGATTTTGAGAAAGCTGATAGAGTCGGAGAATGGCGGCAAGAAAGGTAATTAGAATTAAGGTAATTAAGATAAATGAAGTTTTTTTTGAAGTTTTTGCCATTTTTGTCCTGCCCAGATTATAGAATTAATTGCTGTATGAATCAAATAACCATGGTATTGAATGCTGCCGGGAATGAGGCGGCGCCATTGAAGGTCGCTGGATGCTAATTTTGAGCCAGAGGCACCATGATGGTGGACGACTTTGAAGTCGGGGAAATAGAAAATTTGAAGACCTTGTTTTCTTATTTGACGACAAAGATCGAGATCTTCAAAATACATGAAATATTTTTCATTCCAATCCCCTATTTTATGAAACAGATTTTTGTTGATTAGCATGGCTCCTCCAGAAAGAGCCCAGACTGAGCATGGATTGGTGCTTGATGGAAAATATTTTGAATATGAAGGAATATTTAAGAAAAATTCTTTGAAGGCATTAATGAAATTCTGATTTGGAAAGGCTGAGGCTTGAATAGTGTGGTCGGGATTGAGGAATTGGGGACCGATTAGGCCTATTTGAGGATTGGATTTGAGAAAATTGAACATGGAAATTAGATGGTCGTCGAATAGTTCCATGTCGGAATTAAGGAAGAATAGGTACTGCCCATGGGATTTGGCGACAGCTAAATTGTTGGCTTTGGAAAAACCGAGATTGGAACTGGTGTTGAAATATGTGACGTGGGGAAGTTTGGAAATTAAGTCGGCGGTATTGTCTTGGGAATCGTTGTCGGCGACAATAATTTCGTAGCTAAGAGAAGAAGAGAGATGGGTATTGATGGTGTCGATACATTTTTTGGTGATCTTGGCAGTATTCCAAGTTACGATTATAATCGAGATATCAATTGCTGATGTCATTGATTATGATTATAAACTGTTTGAATAAAAAAATTGTATTTTTGGGAGTATCGATATTGGTGTTTTACGCAGCATTTTTTAGTTTTATTAATTTTAGAGCGAAAAATTATTCTGATGACGGAATGTTGAGAATGGAGTCGAGATGGAAAGATAAGACAAATGATTTGTGCCAGTACTCAATTAATGGCGAACTAATTGCAGATAATTATATTAAGCTATGGATGTATTGTAGGGATGGAAGAATGGCAATTAATACATTGGCATATGATGCTTTTGAAGATAAAAGTGTGGAGAATATTTTAGATAATTATTTTAAAATTATTGGATATGTGGGTAGTAAAAATATTAGATGCAAAGTTGATTCTGTTGAGGTTGCTGACATGAGATTAGTAGTTGAAAATAAAAAGATGATTGAATGTTATGAAGAATAGTAAATTTTTGTGGCTAAAATTATTAATAATGGGGCTGGTGTTGGTACTGTCTTTTTGGCTTCGGAATGATAAATATGAAAGTATTCCGAGTCCGGGAGAATCCTTGGATGAATATAGTTATTCTTGGGTGGGAATGAGCTTAATTGAGACAGGAGTGCCTATTGGAATTTCGGGGATTGATGGCTATGAGGATAGTAGTCTGGAGTATATTAATGTAGATAGGATTTACCAGAAGGCTTCTGGAAGGGCAACTCCCTTAACGATTAGTAAGCCGTGGTTTGACCATCCACCTCTGCTGGGACTGATGACAGGTGGTTATGCTTATTTGAAAGGTGCAAGAAGTTTTGAGGAAGCATCGACATTTTTGATTAGAAAGCCGATGGTGATAGTAGGAGTTATTTCGGTGTTGTTGGTGATGGTGCTTGGGTGGTTGATGTTTGGATATGAGATAGGTTTGGTGGTAGGAATATTATATGGTTCTAGCCCAGTAGTAGTGATTTCGAGCCGGATGATTCAGGCTGAGAACGCTTTGGTACCTATTTCGCTTATGGTTCTTATATTTTTGGGATTATTTCTTAAATATAAGAATAAAAAGGCGGCATATTGGGCTTTTGCGTGGGCAGGAGTGGCGATGCTTTTTAAAGTATCCGGAGTATATATGGTACTGGCTTGCATCTTATCGGTGATGTTCTTGGGAAAGGTGGACGGAAAAATAAAGTTGCTGTTTGAAGGATTGTTGATTTCATTGGCAATAGCTATTTTATTCGTGATTTACGGAGTAGCCATAGATGCGGATATGTTTTTTAGAATTCTTGGATCGAATGGTAATAGATTTTATGGAATTGGACCGGGATTGTTTTTCAATTTAATTAGTCAGTCGAAGATTACTGGATTGGTGTCGGTGACGGATGGATGGATTTTGACTGGATGGATTGCTAGTTTGATTGGTATGTTTGAGAAAAAGATAGGGTGGGAAAAGAAGCTTTTGGGAGTGATGTTGCTGAGTTATTTGAGTGTTTTCACATTTTTTGGAAGTGAATTTTATGGATGGTACACATTCCCCTTTTGGCCTTTGTTGTTTTTATTCTTAGCTTCTTTGCTGACTAAAAGAAAAGATATGTTTGGAGTGGTGTTGATACTTTTAATTCCGATTGGATTTTTGATGAGTAGACTATGGAGTGGTGAGGAATTTGCCAAAGTAGCAATGCTATGGAGAGTGGGAATACCTGCAATGTTGATTGGATTCTTGGCTATGAGATTGCTAAAAATTGAAAATAAAAGATTGAGTTGGATTCTTAGATGGTCTCTTGTTGGGGTTGTTTTATTTTTGAATATTTCTTTTTTGAGAGGAATTACGATAGATAGTTGGTACACGATGTGGTAAAAGCAAAGCGATAAGAGTGGCAATAAATGAGAAAAGAGTGAGATAGAGGCCGATGGTGAATGATTTTGGTTGATAGATGAATTCAATAGTACTGCTTCCGGCTGGAACATTTATTTGGCGATAGATGTTGTGGTATTTTTCAATGATGACAGGGGTGGAGTTGATTTTGGCAATCCAACCGGGGTAATGGGTGTCGCGAAGAATTAAAGTGTCGTTTTTGGGGAGCTGATTGAGAGTTAATTTGATGTAATTTGGTTGGTAATCGTTGACAATAATTTCAGTATTAGGGGAATTCTGAAGTGAGAATCTAGGTTTGAATTTTGTGTTTTCAAAGACAGCAACCGTGCCATAATCATAAACTTTAAGCCAGTCCTTTTGGTCGATTTTGTAATTAAATTTTTGGCCTGAGGAAGAATACTTGTCGGTTTCATCGTATTTTAGAGCAAGAAGATATTTGACGTTTGATTCGCCAAAATTAGTAGCATCGTAGTTGTCGACTTCGGAATATCTTGAGGAAGGTGAATTTGGTTTTTGATTGTTGAGTTTTTCTTGGAAAAATTTGGAATATGAGGCGAGTGACATAGGGTCGTAGCCAGAAGTGCTTTGAAGTTCGTAAGAAGTCCAAACGTTTGGAGTAAAAAGTGGACCCTTTTCTTTTTCGACTCTAAAAAGACCAGTTTGGTTTTGGAGAAAATTGGTGACGTCGGTTGGCGGATAGAGGTATTCGGCTGGGGTAAAAGGCAGATATTTCCAACCAAATTTAAATAAATCA
>QKGR01000022.1 GCA_003250375.1 Candidatus Shapirobacteria bacterium
ATTTCATTTCACTGTCTCCAGCCCAACCCAAAAAAACCCGCACCATATTCAGTGCGGGTTTAATATTTCAAATTATCTTGATACCTGAACAGTCTGTCCTGCTTCAGCATCGCAAGCCTTCACCGTCACAATTCCATTGGCATCCCGAACCACAGAATAATTAGTTACGGTTGCTGTCCCATTCAAAGGATCCATTGGCATCGATTTCAAATATTTAGCCAAATCAGTCGACAAATCAACACAGGCTGTTGCGGCCCCAGTACAAGTTGCATTACATCCGCTAGTGGCTGTTCCTAAAGTTGCTTCAGTCAAACCAACTCCGGCTGGCAACATTCCTTTGTTGTCCACCACATATTCGTGCACTGCTGTCAGGATACTATTCACATCATTAAATCTTCTGGCATTTCGAGCATCCTGCAATCTTCCTGCTGGATTCAATGCTACATAAACCACCGTCGATAGGGTAGCGATAATCATAATCACCACCAATACTTCAATTAACGTAAAACCACTTTCTTTTATTTTTTTCATGGACTTTTAAACTTTTAATTGTCTTTTCCCAATATAACTATAACATCATAGTCTATAGATCCGTCAATATTTATATTCCCTTCTGTTATACCCTTACTGCTCAAATCTTCCAGTACTTTCTTGGAAAAACTCTCCTTTCGAATACTTACTTCAGTCACTTCATAATCACTATTATCAGCATTCCCCGTCTTAATATCTTCATACCCAAGCTTCTCCAAATCAGCACTCCATTTTCCCGCCAATCCGGTTATTCCCGACCCGTTCAGCACTTGCCAAGTTTCCGGGTTTTCTGCTGGCACTGGTGTTGCTGTGGGCTGAACAATTTCAGTTGGAGTTGGACTTGTCGTACTCTCGGCAATAGTTCCACTCTTACCATTATTTACCAATCTATCTATTCCAAACCACAATCCTCCTGCTGCCAACAAAATCGCCCCTGCCACTTTTGCTATTTTAAGTACATCAACCCCACTTTCAGTCTCTTTTTTAGTTTCCAGTTCCAAATTATCTTCATCTTTTTTTCCTTCATCTTGTCGCAGACAAACCCCGATTATCGCATCACTATTTCTTGTTTTTGCCAAGCTTTCTGGTTCAATCGACTGTATCCACAAATTATTCTCCACTGCTGCCTGCTCCAACTGTTTTTTAAGTTCCTTCACCAAAGCAAACACTATCACCTTTTTCTTATCATTTTCTTCGCTAATCAATTTATAGTCCCAATCACTATCTTCCAATTCATCTGGCACAATTTCCTGAATTTTTCCAAACAGTACTTTTCTGTCATCTCCATTATTCTTATCCAGCTCCAAGTTCAATATATAGCACAACTCATCGTCGATCACTGCCACAAATTTCTCAGTTTTCAATTTTTGGGCTGCATCAACAATTACATCCTTAACACCATTAATTCCGCTAATTTCATACTCAAATCCACTTTTAATTTTTGCTTCTTTCCCTACCTCTATTTCGGCAGCAGTCACCTTGCTTCGTGATATTTTTAGGACGTATTGTTTCAAAGACATATGTTTAATTCTAAATCAAAAATCACTCCATTTGTTTATCGTAATTGATCCTGCTCTAATGCATTCAACATTGCTCGATTTTAAATAACCACCTTCATTCATCGACGCCGTAAAATTCCACACCGAACCAGTGTTTGAGTTAATTACCACATCGCAGTTCTTCCCTTCTACTACAATCAATCCTGGGATGCTTCCAGTACTATTTAATTTCCACAATGCTTCTTCCACGCAACTATCCAACCACAGTGCCACCTGTTCGCTTTTATTATCACCCAAACTAGTTTTTCCCACATCAATTGCACTTAGGCTCGTCGTTGTACTAATTATGATCAATATCGCCCCAACCACCATCACTGTAATCAATGCTGCGTATCCCTTCATTCTCCTCTCACCTCCACGCTTGTCAAAATACTATTGCTAATTATGTATTCCTCCCTGTCTCCCTTGGTTCTCATTTCTAAATTTATATTTATATTTCTACTCTTCAAATCTGCCGACGACAAATCAACAAAAGACGCACCAGTCACTTCGACACCATTACTAGTCAAATCGCACATACTTACAATACTACAACTTCCCACTGCTCCCACCCCCATTTTTATTGCCCCGTTTGAAAAAACTATCTGTATCGGGTTTCTCGTATTATCCATCGAAGTTATCATTAATTGATTGTTGTTAACCACCGTTATACTAGTTGCTCTCTTAATTTCATCGCTTATTTTTTGGCTAACAAATTTCAAATTCCAATATAGTTCTTGTTGGTTTTCCGATTTTTTCTGGCCATACACCATTGCCCAAGTCACCTGAATCAACGATCCGGCAATCAAACTCAAAATCGCCACGTATAAAATTAATTCAACCAAGCCAAAACCATTCCTAGTTTTCCCATTCAAAGTCATACCAACTTTCTCCTCCGCTCGAACCGTTAACTCCCTGTGCTTGAAAAGCATATCCACCGCTCGAATAAAATCCATTATTTGCTCCATCCCATACTCTTGTATAAATATCATTATTATCATCTCCAGTCACCACCATTATGTCATCATTTCCCGGTGCCGATTTTACCACCACACTTCTCACTCTCGCAGAAACTGCCGTTCCATAGCTTAGTTCTCCCGAAAAACTATTTGTTGTTGCATCATATGTTCTGTATTTTGCCGTTGTACTATTATCCGAATACACCACCAGCCCCTCACTACTAGCCGACTCAAACCCAATTCCAAAAGACATATTATCCTCAATTGTGCTATTTCCCAATATAAAAGGACTTCCGATGGATCCGCTCAAATCACTCTCGTAGCAATAAATCGCACTCGAATTATCCTTGTCGCATCCCAAAAAATTTCCTAAATTTCCAGCTGCCACCACGCTCATTCCTCCAAGTCTTCCTGCTTGGTTACTACTATTTCCTGCTACCGACCATGATCCGTCTCCCGTATTGTCTGCTGTGAACACTCTGAAAGTTAAACTACTATCAGAAGGAGTGTTTGAGAATATCATCGTCCCAATATTAGAATTACTAGAACTCCAATCGAAATCCACCATCTTTTTCAAATCTGCCGGTGATCCAGATGCATGCTCTTTGTGCCAAGTCCAGTTAGCCTGAGTGTACGATCCTCCGTTAAAATACAAACTATTTGTATCCAAGCCCTGGTCAAAAATTACTGCCATTACTTCATTGGTCCCCGGTCTTGCTCTGACTACAATGCTTTCCGGTACTCCTTTTATATTTTGCGTCGACATACTCCCACTCCAGCTCGTTCCATTCCAAATTTTAAATTTCGGAGTTGTTGAATTATCTGAGTACACCACCATAAAATCTCCATTTTCCAAAAAAGTCCCATCCATAATTTCATTTCCCAAATAATTAGTTCCATTAATCTGACCAATCAAATTCACATTCCCGAAATTAGTCCCGTTGTACACTTGTCCATAAATAAATTGCGTACTCCCATTAAAATGTTTTGACAAAATAATTTTATTGTTATTAATAGGGGAGTTATATATTTTTAGCAGTCTCGCCGCCTTATTCGTCGATCCTGTGTCCACGTCGGCCGCCGTTGCTACTGCACTCCAGTTTCCTTCTTCATCAATAATTCTGTACTTTATTGAATCATTACTTGTCCCCCCGTCTCCATATGCCAACATTCCTCTCTTTTTACTCTGAATACTCTTCTCCCAATTGCTCAAATAGGCAGTATAACCCACATCAAGATTCCTATTTATCCCAAAATTCCACCACACTCTACTACTAATTTTTTTTAAATTACTGTCTGCCGTACCACTACTGCTTATGTTTCCACTCCCATCCCTCAGGCCATCTTCAATCCTTATCTCTCTACTATAGCCATCAATATTTTCAATCCCAGTCGCCAGCTCCCAATTCCCACTACTTCTATCCAAAGCATAATTGCCATTTACCAAACTATCAAACGATCTTTTTTTAATCGATCTTACCGCCTCAATCCCTTCTCTCGCCAAAAAATCAGCTTTTGTATTTTCCACTCCGAATCTATTTAATTTAAAACTCCCCACCACATTCATACCTCCTGCTCCAAACAAAATCACAAACATTGCTACTGCCACGATAATTTCAATTAATCCAAAACCGCCTTTATTCTTCATTCACCACCCCCATCTGATTAATCAGCAAATGTTTTTCTGTCGATCCTTCTTTCAGTATGATTGTTGTCAAGGCACTAGTTTCCCCACTAACTTTCTCAAAAACAATATCTCCAAATTCACTTATCTCCGTTGCTCCCACAATTGCGCTTTCTTCATATTTAGTTGCCCCCGCACAGCTCCCGCTAAATATTCTTATTTTATTGTTTAATTTACACACTCCCCACACCTCTCCGTCTTTTCCTTGCATCGAATAAGCCTGAGCTTTTCGGAAATTATCTTTCATTCTCGCTGTGTTATTCCCCAAGCTATTTCTCGCCAACAAGCCTGTTGCTGAAATTCCACTAATCCCCCCTACTATTGCCAAAATTGCCACTACCAGAATTAATTCCAACAAACTAAAACCATTTTTTCTCATCTTATACTACCGATTAGCCCATAAATCGGACTAATAATTGCCAAAGCCACAAAGGCCACAATTAAACCGATTACTATTAACAATATTGGTTCCAATAGTGTCGACAAATTTTTCGCTGTTGCATCAACTTCATCTTCGTAAAAATTTCCAATATACTGCAATGTTTCATCAATATTTCCACTCTTTTCGCCCACAGCCACCATACTCGACACTAGTTCAGGAAAATACTTCCCTCCATTTTTTCTTATTGCTTCCGACACCTCCTTGCCCTTTGCCAAATCATCTCTCACCTTCATCAATATCTGCCTTAATGGCAAAAAACTCAACGTTCTTGCACAAATCAATATTGCCTCATCGATTGCTATTCCACTTTTCAACAAGATTCCCAAATTTTGTCCAAATCTTGCCAAATCTCCTTCCAATCCCATATTGCCCACAATTGGTATTTTTAAAAATATTTTTTGCCAAAATATTCTTAATTTCTCCAAACTATTCGACCACCATATCAACCCAATTAGTCCAAAAAGCGCCCCAAAGAATATCTGCCCATAATTTTTCATAAAACTAGCCACCCCCAACAATATCTTGGTTGTCAGTGGTAGTTGGCTATCGAAAGCATCAAAGAAATCAACTAATTGAGGCAATATATACAACGACATAAATGCTCCCATCACCAAAGTCACCGCCATCACCAATCCTGGGTACAACATCGCTCCTCGAATTTTCGAGTTCAAACTATATTGCTTTCCCATTTGGTTCACCAAATACTCCAAGCTTCCATCCAAATTCCCCGACTCTTCGCCTACTTCCACTAATCCCAAGTACAAACCATCAAAGTCTCCGTTCTTCTCCATACTCTCCTTCAACGACTTTCCGCTACCCACATCATCGCCAATATTTTCAATTATTTTTCGAATCTTGCTTTTCTTTGTTTGCTCGGCCAAAGATTTCAACGCCTCACTAATTGGGATCCCGGCTTTTATCATCACCGACAAATGTTTTGTAAATAGAAGTTTGTCTTTGTATGGAATGTTTTTCATTTTAAACTTTTGTCACCCTTAATAACTCATCAATTGTTGTCAGTCCATTTTTCACTTTTTCAATTCCATCTTCAAACATTTTTTTCATTCCCTTCTTCATTGCAATCTCTTCAATTTCTCCCGCGTTCAATTTATTTGTTATTGCTTCTCGGATCTCATCGTCAATCTCAAGTACTTCAAAAATTCCGATTCTACCAACATATCCCGATTTATGACAAACAGGACAACCCTTCCCTTTGTACACCCGAGCAATGCTTCTCTTTCCAATCAATTTCTTAATTTGTTCTTCGTTCAGACCGTAATTATTCAATTCATTTTCTGTTATTTCAGTCGAATAGCGGCATTTCGGACACAATTGTCGCACCAATCTCTGTGCCACAATACAGTTCACGCTCGATGCCACCAAAAACGGCTCTATTCCCATATCAATCAATCTTGGAAGCGCTGTTGCTGCATCATTTGTGTGCAGCGTCGACAACACCAGGTGTCCTGTCATGGCAAAATTAGTTGCCACCCCAGCCGTCTCTGAGTCCCTTATTTCTCCCACCAAAATAATATCCGGATCCTGCCTCACAATCGACCTTAGTCCGTCAGCAAAACTTATTCCTGTTTTCTGATTCACCTGTACTTGGTTCACCCCGTCCACCTCATATTCCACCGGGTCCTCAATTGTCATTATATTTACATCTCTCTGATTTAATATTTTCAATATGGCGTACAAAGTCGTCGTTTTTCCCGATCCGGTTGGTCCTGTCGACAAAATCATTCCGTAAGGTTTTTCATAAGCTTGCTCCACTTTTCTAAAATCAGCCTCGCTAAATCCCAATTGCACCAACGATAATTCTCTATTTTTATTGGACAACAACCTCATCACAATTTTCTCTCCATTCACAATTGGCACTATCGACACCCTCAAATCAAGTTCCCCATCTTCGGTCTTAAATTGAAATTTTCCATCCTGAGTTGTTTGGTGTTCATCAGTCCTCAATTTCGATAATACTTTTATTCTGGTCACCACTTGCTCGTGAATTCTTTTGGGAAATTCCACCACATCGTGCAGTACTCCATCAATTCTAAATCGAACCACACTATCGCCTTCTGTTGGTTCAATATGTATATCCGACGCCTTGTTTTTATAACCATAACTCACCAACGTATCAACTATCTTAATTATTGGCAGATCGCCATTTTTACTCTGTCCTGCCTCATCAATTTTCAAATTAATTAGCTTATCAAAAGCTTCCTCCACATCCTTCGAGTACAAATTCATTGCCTCGAGAATGTCATTTTTAGTTGCATAATGAACAATTGTCCTGAGGCCGGTTTTCTTGCTAATCAATTCATAAAATACTTTATTGTCCGGCCTGCAACTAGCCACGTGTACTCCATCTCTGCCTTTTTCAAAGGCAATAGCTAATTGTTTTTTGGCTACAATTTCAGGAATTATC
>QKGR01000009.1 GCA_003250375.1 Candidatus Shapirobacteria bacterium
ACCTATTTGCCCCCTTCATTCCCTAGCCTAAGTTATGAGAAAATTATCAAGGTAATATTATGGAGGCTTTCATGCTTGGATCAAACAAATTTAATTTAAAAAAAGAAGTTTCAAATCTTCTAGAAGATAAATTCAAACTCGCAGAAGAAAAAATAATGGCCCATTCTTTTGACGAGGCCAATAAAGAAACGACTTCTATTAATGAGGCCGATTTAGAAAAACAAATCGAAAAGAAAATTTTCCAAAGCATGCGTTTTCTTATTAGTAATGAAGTTATTGAAAAACTGTCTACCGACATTGAGGCGAAAGTTTTTCCAAAATTGAGAAAAGAACTTCGCCCCTCTCTTGAGCAAAATTTGGAAACCAAAATTTATAATCGCGTTTCTAAGTTTGTAAGTAAGCAAGTCCCCAAAAAACTAGAAGCCCCCATCCAAGAAAATATCCAAAAATCAATTAGCAAAAATTTTATCCCGTACCTCAAGCGAGAATTACCGCTGGAACTTCTTCCCAAGTTAGAAAGCTCTCTCGCCACAATTCTGGAAAATAATCTCTTCTCCAATCTGCAAGAAAAGCTACAAATTACACTTTATAGCCATCTTTGGAATGACCTTCCAGAACCTCTCTACCAACGATTAATGCCCGAACTTTTAGGGAAATTACAAACGGAGCTATCTCAAACAATAATTTCATCTTTTGAAGAAAAATTACCCGATCAAATTATTGAACACTACTCTTCCTCTCTGACTCGTGCAGTGGTTGATTTTTTAGATGAGGCTTGGAATCTAGCAGAAGAACAAGTCGTTAACCAACTAGAGCTGCGAATTCATCCGCAAATTCAAGACTTCTTTAAAACAGAACTCGCCCTGCTCAATCAAAAAATAGAGGATTTAGAGTCAGAACAAGCAAAAGACAAAATGATCATCAAACAACTTCAAGAGCGGCAAACAATTGAGGCAAATCTCAATCTCAGTGCCGAAAATCCAAAGCTCAAATGGCATATCCGCCAATGCCTCAACAGTATTAGCTCTTTCTTTGGCGATATTATTTCCCCCATTCAAATACGATGTGAGGAAGAAAATATTTCGGTACTCCTAAAGTTTCTCAATACACCCATGTGGGATGATTTTAATTCTCTCCATGAGTGGATTGCACAGAAAAAAATAGAGCTAGAAGAAAAGAATATCAGACTCAATTTCGTCGAAGATATAGAGAATATGACATCCTGTGGAGATTACCTAACCCTCAACTTTCACCAAATGGAAGAGCAGATTGTCGTCGAAGAGAAAAAAGAAGAAGAAGATATGATTCCCCCAATACCATTTGAGGCAATGTAACTACAAAAAGTAGTTCATCCCCACACTGGCCTTAATAATCATATCGTTGGTTGCAATCCCCATCGCGCGGGCCACGGATAATTCAGTCATGATGCCCCAATTTTTCTTCACATTATAAATAACTCCACCATGTCCCCCTATTTCAAAGACCACGTCACTTTTTTCAGCCTCTTCAGTGGAGTAAATGATATAGGCGCCACCAACTTCAGGTCCCGCATAGAAACGCCAACGAGGTAAAACGACAAGTTCGGCCAAACGGTCCCGTGTAACGACCTGTGCCCCTTGAGACATAAAAAAGAAATTCATTCCTACTGCGCCAGCAAAGTATCCTCGCCCAGCGCCTGTAAGTAGAGGAAAAGTTGCAGAAACATAAGCATGTTTCGTCATAAAGTTCATGAACGTATATTTAAAGGT
>QKGR01000016.1 GCA_003250375.1 Candidatus Shapirobacteria bacterium
AATAGCGACGACCGCTTTGGCGACACTCGTCAACTCATCGATTGGGCAAAAGCCAACGTCACCTGGTCTGAATATTCACCAAATTGATCATAATTCACTTCTTCTCATCTGACTAACTGAACTATTCCGAAATCCATTCATCCGTCACTGCTGGCACATAGGCAATAAAGTTATTATCGCCCACAAACACATACACTGGCTGCATGTAATTAGTCAAAGATATTGGTTCAAAATAAGCCAAGTACATCTTCTTAATACTCACATTACTTGTAGTCGTGTCGCTAGCCGGCCAATACGCTCCCATTTTCAAATCATTTACTGCTTCTTCAGCCGTCTTAATCGGATACGTCGAATACGACTGTCTATCGATATTTATATATTTATAATTCACCTCAATAATTTTTTTACCTTCCACTGTTGCACCGCTCACCAGTACCGACACCGAGGCTCTTCCTGGCTCAGAAGTCACAATCTCCGAATCATCTTCAAGTTTTTGGCGGAAAAAATCGACTCTGGCCACATTTGCATCCGATTGCGATGGAGCCGATTTCAAACCGTCAAAACTAATTTTCCAATAACTCACTTTCTTCTCACCTTCTTTCAAATCATCGGCAAATTTACCACCATTTTGCAAATACGATGAGGCAGTTGTTGTGGCCTCGTCTTTCGATGGTACCTTTGGAGGATTCATCAGTAGTTGATCGTTAAGGTAAGGATATTCCATCTTAAAGCTTCCATCCAGTACATTCATTGTCAGAGTCTGATTCAAAGCATCGTTTTTATATTCATACACATTCGTCTTAATTTCCGTCGGTGTCGACATGAACCCCAATGCTCTAGCTGTTTTCGTGTCTTCTTCCAATGCTAAGAAAGTGCTCACTGGTCGGTACACAATATACACTCTCGCCTGATCACTAAACTTAGGCAAGCTGTCGTTGGCCAATTCAAAAGTAAAACTTTTCTTCTCAAAACTTTTATCCGGGAACACCACCTTTGGTAGTCTTCCATACTTTGTTTGAGGTGGAATATAGGGAGGATGAGCTGCTTTCCAAGCTGCCACTCCGGCTGTCAGTGCCGACCAGCCTACAATTATCGCCACCAAAACAAATCCGCCGTATCGTGCTATTTTTCTTGAATAATATGCCGTCACAGTTAATGACATAAAACTATTTTACACAAAAAATCCTCCTATCGTTAAACAAGGCCCAACTTGAGTGTTAAAATATCCCTATGTCAGACACAAAAACCGTTCGTACCCGCATGGCTCCCAGTCCCACTGGTGAGTACCACATCGGTCACATTCGCACTCTTCTCTACAACTTTGCATTCGCCAAACAAAACAACGGTCAATTTGTGATCCGCATTGAAGATACCGATCAAAAACGTCTCGTTCCCGGTGCCATGGAAAGAATTCTTGAAGTAATTAAAGATTACGGTCTTTCGTGGGATGAAGGTCCCGACATTGGTGGTCCTTACGCTCCTTATGTTCAAACTGAACGCCTCGAAATTTATCAAAAATATATCCAAGAACTCATCGACAAAGGCGCTGCCTACTATTGTTTCTGTACTTCCGAACGTCTTGAACAAATGCGCGAAACTCAAAAAGCCGCCCATCAACTTCCAAAATACGATCGTCATTGTCTAAATTTATCTCAAGAAGAAATTCAAAAAAATTTAGACAACAAAGTTCCTTATGTCATCCGCCTCAAAATGCCCCAAAACGAAACTATTGTTTTTGAAGATCTAGTCCGAGGACAAATTAAATTCAATACTAATGATGTCGACGACCAAGTTTTAGTCAAATCAAATGGCATTCCCACCTATCATTTGGCTGCTGGTGTCGACGACCATCTCATGCAAATATCGCATGTTCTCCGAGGCGATGAATGGATATCCTCGGTTCCAAAGCAATTTGTCATGTATCGATATCTTGGTTGGGAAATGCCAAAATTCGCCCATTTACCTGTATTTTTAGACCCAGATGGCAAAGGTAAAATGAGTAAACGCCACGGTACTGTTTCCGCCCGTAGTTTCTTGGATGATGGATATCTTCCCGATGCCTTGCTCAATTTCCTAATGCTTCTTGGTTGGAATCCTGGCGATGAAAGAGAAATTTTTAGCTTAGATGATTTTATTAAAGAGTTCAAAATCGAACGACTTCACACCAAACAACCAATTTTCGATCGCAAAAAACTCGACTATTTCAATGGTCTCTATATTCGCCAAAAAACCGACCAAGAATTATTTCCCTATTTCCAAAAATTCCTACCTCAAGCTTCTGAAAGTACCATTAACATTCTAATTCCCTTGCTCAAAGAGCGAATCACCAAATTTTCCGATCTAATCACTATTACCAAATATCTTTTCGAAGATGTTGACTACGATATTAATTTGTTGCTCCAAAAAGGCGTCGACAAAGATTTGGCCACTTCTTTTGTTCAAAAATCAATCGAACTAATCCAGTCTCAAGAAAATTTTTCGGACACCACCAAGCTCCAGGAAAAATTCCTCAACCTTATCGCAGAAAATTCCTGGCACACCGGCAAATTTTTCATGGTTTTCCGAATCGCATTGGCTGGAGTGCCGATTACTCCACCAATTTTGGAAACCATCCAAATTATTGGCAAAGAAAAAGCTATTGCTCGTCTGCAGTTGGCTCTCTCCAAATTATCATCCGTCTAATTTGTTAAACTGATAGATAGTTATGCTTTTATTGCTTTTGATCCTTTATTTCGTCTTTCTACCAAGAACAGTTTACGCCGCAGATGTCGATATTACTGCATTCTCGCCGCTGACAACCGACGAATGGGTTCAAATTACCAACAATACTTCCGAGAGAATTATTTTAGAAAACTGGAAATTTATTGATTCATCCAATACCCAAAAGTCTCTAACTGGATGTATTGAAGCTGGAAAAAGTCGTACTTTTCAAACCGGAACTTCTTGGTTGAACAATGATGGTGACACCATTTCTCTTGTCAACTCAACTGGTGGAAATGTAGCTAGTATTAGTTATGCCAAGGACCTTTCTATAGGCATTCCTGCCGCCGGCATGGCTTGGTATTACAATAAAGACTCTCTCACTTGGCAAGAAGGTGCTTCTACTAATTATGTCGACAATACTTGTACTATGCCTACCTCTGCTCCCACCCAAGCCACCTCTCCCTCTCCCACTCAGCCAACTACTACCCCCACGCCCACCAACACTCCCAAGCCCACTCCCGCCATTAGCATCGAAACTTTTCCTTCCACTGCCTCTGTCATGCAAAGTTTTGCCATGCGCTTTACTGTTTCCAATCTATCCCCGGACACCGAATACACCTTTAAAGCCATCGGCGGTCTCAACGACAAAGAATCCATGGAGACTTACAATTCCGGTTCCTGGTACGGCTATCGCGACGCCTGGGACAATCATCCCAAATTCAAATCCGGTTCCGACGGCAAGCTCACTCAAAGTATTTCTATGAGAGTCAAAGATGCTCAGGAGGCAGGCGAGTACAAAGTCCAAATTCGCATCAAAGAAATCGACAAAGACAGCGACATCAAATATATTAGTATCAAATCCCGCGAGCCCACTGCCACAATCACTCCTACTTCTTCCCACACTCCCACACCAACTCCGGAGGACGAAGAAGGGGATTTCTTTGCCGACCAAGAATCGGACAATCCCGATCTTCTGGCCAGTTTGGACACCGTCAACGACGTCGATTCCTACAACGACCAAATTCTTGGCGCCGTGGCCACTCCTACGCCCACTCCTGCCCCCAAATCTTTTTCCTCCTCAGTCTTTCCACTAGTTCTCATGATCACCGGTGCATTATTATTAATCACGCCATTAGTCATTACCAAAATCAAAGGTGTCTAAAAAATATCTTCGCTTCATCCCCGCCATACTCTGGATGTCTTTTATTTTCTTTTTGTCCTCGCAGCAAACCACCGGAATTCAGGGTACCTACACCCAACGTTTTGTTATTCTCAAATTCTTCCACCTCGTCGAATATTCTGTTCTCTACATTTTTTTCTTTTTTGCCTACCGTCGCCATCGCTATTCTTTTCTTGCCACCTATCTTTTTGCTCTTAGCGACGAGTTTCATCAAACCTTCGTTCCTGGCCGCACTGGCAAGTTCGTCGACTCTCTCATCGACATAATTGGTATGGCCATCGGATTTGTAATTGTTCGTATTCTTACAAAGATTAAGTTCACTCAGAAGTATATCCACTAAAGTCTCCCGTTGACAAGTCCATACGTCTCATATTTAATGAATAACTGTTACGCACTTTTGGCCAAAGTCGTTCATATTAATTCATTACAAAATAATCATGAAAAAAGTTTTACTGAGCTTAATGTTTATTGGAGTTATCGGAAGTTTATCTTATTCTCTCACCAGGGCATATTTTAGCGACAAAGAGACAGTCAAAGGCTCTCGATTTACAGCCGGAACTCTCGATTTACAGGTCGGTTCTCAAGGTTCTTCCACTGTCACTCCTATCGAAATTTCTGGCATCGGCGACGGCAACGATTCTGGTTCCACTGTCTACACCATTAAAAACTCCGGTTCTCTCCCGGGTCAGCTCAGTCTTTCTTTGGAGAACATAGTTAACTCCGAAAACGGTTGCAACGATCCCGAGGCCGCCGTCGACCTCACTTGCGACAACCCCGGCGATTCTCAAGGTGAACTTGGCAAATCCATCGTCGCCTCCTACTATCTCGATGGCACTCTCCTTTCTCAAACTACTATGGATATTGCTAGCACCGACTTGCTTGCTTCAGTTTCCCCAGCCGTCGTTCTTACTCCCGGCCAACAAGCCGAGTTCAAAATCGATTGGCAAGCTGCCGACTATGGCAACGAAGTCCAATCCGACAGTTTATCTTTGGATCTGAATTTTAGTCTCAAACAATTAACTAAGTAATCATGAAACTTTTTGGGGAAGTAGTTCTAGCTATAGTCGGTATTTTTGCTCTGGCCTTCTTATTGCTGACTACTTCCTCGCGAATCCATCTTCCTGGCTTTCCCTCTCTTTATTTGGTCCAATCCGGATCCATGGAACCTACTATTAAAGTTGCCGACATGGTTATTGTCAAAACTCAATCTCAGTATCTCAAAGGCGACATCATAACTTTCTACGATTCTTCCCATCGAGTTGTCACTCACCGAATTTTGTCCCAAGAACAGGATCATTTCCAAACCAAAGGCGACGCCAATTCCACTCCCGACACCTCAACTATTTCCTTCTCCCAAATTATTGGTAAAGTTATTTTTACCCTCCCCAAGCTGGGAATTTTAGTCAATCTGGTCCATTCTTCCAAAGGCTTCATTATTCTCATTATTGTTCCCGCCGCCATTATTATTATCGACGAATTCGTCAAAATTTTTCGCCATCTTAGCCAGCGTTCCTAATTTCCTATGTCAGTCTTTCGCTCTCGAATCTACAAAGCCATAGTTTTCCTCTCCCTGCTTTCTCTCTATTATCAGCCTCGCACCGACGCCGACCTCATCGATCAAGTCACTCTTCCCACCAACAAATGGCAAGCCTCAACTCTAAACTTAACTCAGCAAAATACCATCGACGGCGATTCCATTATTCAGTATTTCCACATCACTCGTCTCCAAGCCCAGGGTTTTGCTGTTGCCTCCTTTCGTCTTTCCAATCAAGGGGATTCTCATCCCCAATATTCTATTAACTATCATCCCATTTCAGGCGATCTTTGTCCTTATCTTCAAGTCAAAATGTTATATCAGGACAAAATTGTCTACCAGGGTCCACTTGAAAAACTCCGTCTCGATCAGCAAATTATAGACTCTTCCAGTTCCGACTGGATTACTATTGCATCCCTAGATTCCTACCCCGATCTTCTCAGTACCTACGATTGTTCCTTCCGTTTCGATATTAGTTCAAAATCTACCAACTCATCGGGTAATTTCACCGATTCCGAATCTCTAGTCAGCTACATCTCCGCCAAATAAACACCGCATAATAACCGTATTAGCCCAAACCAAATTGTAGTAAATATTACACTATATATAGGATAAATGTGATCAATATTACTACACTAATCTCAAAACAACGTCAATTATAATTGACTTCAAATCTCCAAAAGTAATATTATTCACTTAATCCATGAACCAAAAACTTCACCCCAAATTATTTTGACGGTCGTTTTTGGTCGATGGATTGTTAGTTATTTACTCAATCCATGAAAAAAATCCTCCTCTCTCTAGCTCTAATTGGGCTAACTCTGGCTTCGGCCACTTCGGCCACCCGAGCCTTCTTTACCGATCAAAAAGTCCTCGGCGACAACACTTTCTCTTCGGGCAACATTAGTATCGATGTTCTCAAGAATCCTACCGAAGTCTATAGCTACGATTCTGCTGTCTGGTCTCAATCAGGTATCTACCCCGGTTGGAACGACGGTGTTGGTGAAACTCAAGTCTTCACCCCTTTTATTCTCAAGAACACTGGCTCGCTCCCACTCAAGTACAAAGTTAGTTTGCTTGATCAAACAGATGCAAACGTCTCAGCCAACACCGACCTTCTCTCCGAACTCCGATTCTACGTTAAATTTGACGGAGTTGTCGTCGATTCAGATGCCACTTTCGCCGACGCCCAAAGCTTGCTTGCCAGTCATGCTCTCAATAGTCATTTGGCCGCAGGTTCATCCGAAAGTTTAGCTGAAATTGCCCCATATCTACCCACCACCGCTGTCTCTGGTGAAAATGGCACAGTCAAGTTTGACATTCAAGTCGACTCCCGACAACTCGACGCTGCTGACTTTTAAATATCAATTAACACCATAAAGGAGGTGAATAAATAATGAAAAGATTAATCACCAGTCTTGCTTTGATTGGCCTTGTCGCTGGCTCAGCTGCCATTGCCACTTACGCTTACTTTACTTCTCAGGCCCAAGTTCTGGGCAATAGTGTCACTGCTGCCGTTCTCAAAATCCGAACTGGCACTTCTACTCTTCCCGTTTCGCTCACTGGCCTAGCCCCGGGTTTTGAATCTCCGGCTCACGACGTTCGTATTGTCAACGACAATGCCGCTGGCAGCAATATTGCCGCCACTCTCAAAGGCACTAGTCAGTTCGCATCAGATTCCGCTTCGCTCTACAACAATTTAATTCTTCGAGTCACCGACACTACCGGTTCAACTACCTATTTCAACAACTGGCTCAAAGATTTTTCTGGCACCAACCTAAGTACAGCCTTGTTGGCTCCTGGCGCTTATGCCGATTACAAGTTCTACTACAAACTCAATCCTGCTGTCGGAAATTCCTATCAAGGATTATTGTCCAAATTTAATTTGGTCTTCGACGCCACTCAGCAGATGCCCGAATAATTGATTCGGCCAAGTTGCACGAATTCTCGTGCAACTTACCAAGTTAATTAAACTATGAAAACACTAAAAATAATTCTAAAAACTTTTTACTTTCTTATCGTAATCTTTCTCATCTACATTGGACTATCTTTGTCTTTCACTTTCCTCAAACTTCCGGTCAATTTCAATCTTTTCACTGTCCAGTCCGGTTCCATGGAGCCATCCATTCATTTGGGTAGTTTAGTCTTCACACATCCTTCCGCTGAATATCAAGTCAACGACGTCATCACTTTCAAAAGTCCCGAAGACAGTCAAAATTCAAATCCAAAATACACCACCACCCACCGCATTGTCCAAATTATTAATTCCGATTCCAAGCTTCAGTACCAAACCAAAGGCGACGCCAATTCCACTCCCGACACTAGCCATGTCGACCAGAATCTCATTATTGGCAAAGTTATCTATTCAATTCCATATCTTGGCTATCCTATCTCCTTTGCTCGTACCCAAACAGGTCTTATTCTCCTCATTATCGTTCCTTCCACCATCATTATTTATGGCGAAATTCTCAATATCAAAAACGAAATTCTCAAATTAATTAATCGTCGCCAAGCAGCCAAAGATGATCAAACGTCATCTTCATAAATTACTCGTACTTGCCTTTATTTCTGCTATTATCAATGTAGCTCCCAGCGGCGCCTACTATTCCGACTCCAAAACACTTCCCAACAACTCCATCTCTGCCGCTTGTTGGACTCCGCCCACAACTCCCGAAATTTCTCTCACCCAATTTGTTGCTTCCGACCTTTCCTCAACCTTCTCTTTTTCCGCTTCCCAGCCCGCCTGCAACTCCGACCCTCTCTTCTATACTGTTCAAATTTCTTCAACTTGCCAATTCAACAACCCCACCGACATCCATACTATCGATAAGCTTAGTCAAAATTATTTTCAATATGATTTTCCCTCACT
Organism: Candidatus Shapirobacteria bacterium; assembly: GCA_003250375.1. Taxonomy (GTDB): domain Bacteria; phylum Patescibacteriota; class Microgenomatia; order UBA12405; family UBA12405; genus SZUA-533. The sequence goes on from QKGR01000016.1 coordinate 8,287, forward strand.
AGGGGATTATTGTTGGCGTGTCATGGCCTGTTCTGGTCAAAATTGTTCTCCCTACTCTGCCGGCATTCCGGTTCATCTTATCGATCCATCTGCCATCGTCTCTCAAATTACCACCAATTTCAGTCGACTAGCCAAATCCTATCTTTCTACTTTTTCAAGTCTTTCTAGCTTCCGGCTCGATTACTCTCTCAATCAAAGCGACCAAACTCTCCCCACCCAGCTTTGCTATTCCCACCAGCTCTCCGACTTCAAGTGTCCCCCCAAATATATTTCCACTTCCGGTAATTTCAACTTCGAATTCGACGACGGGCCAGGTCTCTATCTTTTCGACACTCTTACCCAAGTCTCCGACTCCCTTCTCGAACCCAAGGATCTCAATCCGCTTCATTCCTTCATTCTCTCTCATTATTCTTCGGTTAATTACTTGCCTACAACTTTTTCTTTCAGTTCTCAAACACCCCAAGTCCTTCTCAACTCCATCGATTTCAATTCCTCAGTCTCCGACTCCGTCCAGCTTTTCAATCGCTCACCTTTCGACTTAAAACTAAATGATTACTATATTTCACTTGGGGCAGGGGACACCCAATCTCTTCCAAGTACCACCATTTCTGCCAACTCATCCGCAAATTTCTACATGGAATTACCCGACGATTCGGCTACTATTTCCTTATTTTCAAAATCTTCAGCTTTTCCCATCGACACCACCACCTATCAATCCACTGGCTCTTACAACCAAGTTTGGACCCGAATCCCCGATGCTACAGGCGATTGGTATCTAATTACTCCCGACCTGCTTATCACTCCTAGTTTCAACACCGCCAATTCAATTCTCAGCCTCGACATCAACAATCTTCCTCTTGGTACTCAGTCTCTCGACTATCGAATCTATTATTCTACTCAGGGTATAGCTCAGGAAATTACTGGAACCATCAGTTCTGATTTATTTGTCAAAGCCCACTATCTTAAGCAAGAATTTCTAGGCACTTGCAGTGATCTTAGTTGTGTTGCCCATCCTATCGACGACAATCATATTGGCATCACTATTCAGAATCAGGATTATAGTTTTGATTTCTTATGATATTAATAATCTTACTCATCCTCATATTCTCCTTTCCTACTCAGGCCCAAGCCAACGATCTTCTAGTTTCTTGCGATTCCCAAAATTGCCAACTTCTATCGTCCACACCACTATTTTCCGATGCTGCTCTTGTTCCCGGATTTCCCTCACTCTCCCATCTTCTGGTTTCCAATTCCTCTCCAAACGACTGTCAGCTTAGTCTTACTTCTACCAATTCCACTACCTCCTCTTCACTCTTGAGTTACCAGCTTCAAATTAAAATCTCCCAGCCATCGCAAGAATACTATAATTCCTCTCTATCATCTTTCTTTGCCTCATCCCCAATCAAGCTCGGCACCATCCCTTCTCAAACAACTCAAGACTATCTATGGCAGCTCATCCTGCCTCTTTCTGTCGACAATCAGCTCCAGTCCCTCTCCAACGATTTCGATCTTTCTTTGAGTTTCGATTGTCAATTTACTTCTCTGGCTTCTACTTCTACTCCCACTCCGACATCAGCTCCTTCTCCTACTCCCACCAGCCCTCCCGATCCTCAGTCCAACATCTTTATCACCGAAATTTTTGCCCGTTCCACCCCCGAAACCTCTGAATGGGTGGAAATTATCAATCTCAATTCCACTCCCTTCACTCTCGATGGCTGGCAAATAGGGGACGACGATGGTCACACTTTCACTATCCCCAAAGTAAGCATTCCTGCCCAATCATTTTATGTTTACAATTTTAGCTCCAACGTCCTCAACGACACTGGCGATCAAGTCATTCTCCAGAATCCTTCTGCCCAAATAATTTCTTCCGTCTCCTATCCTTCCCTCAACTCCACCGTCCTCTCATACTCACTCCAACCCAATGGTTGGTGTTTTACTCAAATTAGCACCCCAGGATCAGCTAATTCCGACCAATGTTATTCTGCCTTGCAACAATTCACTCCCACCCCAACTTCACTCCTACAAGGCCAAGTCGCCGGAGTTTCAACCGACATTCCCTCGTCCACAAAACCATCCATTTCTTCATCCCAAGTGCTCGGCGAGCAAACTTGCCGTTTCTACTGGATTCCCATCCTTTTTCTCATTAGTTTAATTTTCAATTTTGCTCTATTCTCAACCAACCTATCCAAAACATTCTTAGCCATCATTTTTTCATACTTAATTTTTAGCCTCGATCGCTACATCAAAAATATTACTTGCTCATATTTCCCTGGTCCTATTTCCGATCTCTATTGGCTCTACCATTTACTTGCCCTAATTTTCCCACTAATTGCTAAAATAACATATTATGGGAAACATGATTCGTCAAAATTTCAAAAATAAACCTTTCAGTAGCAAATCCATTCTCCAAAATGGCTTTCGCAATTCTTTCCAGCAAGCTCCTCAAACAGCTTCTTCTAAAATCGATTTGGAAAAGCTAAAAACCCTCATCAAAAAGAAATAATTGCCATTTTGTAGTTTTTTAATCTATACTGAATAAGTGTTTCGAAAACTAAAACTACTATTCATTCCGCATCCGGCCAACAACCATCGGGCAATTTTGCTCCAACCACTTTCTTTGGCCCTTCTTATTGGAGTTTATCTGCTCAATCAATCTTTTCTTCGCGCCTTTGCTGCCGTTCGACCTGGGGTACTTGGTTATTCTTCCGAAATTACTATCCAAAAAGTTTTCGATCAAACCAATCAGCAACGAGCCAACGAAGGCTTGCCTCAACTCAAATTCAATTCCACTCTGGCCAAATCAGCCGAAGCCAAAGCCAACGACATGTTCCAGTATAACTATTGGGCCCACAACTCGCCTCAAGGCAAAAGTCCTTGGGATTTCTTTAAATCGGCTGGCTATCAGTATGTCACCGCCGGCGAAAATCTCGCCCGCGACTTCTACGACACCGACACTCTTCTATCTGCCTGGATGAAATCTCCCACTCACAGAGCCAACATTGTCAGTCCTAAGTATCAAGAAATTGGCATTGCCGTCGTCAATGGCACGCTCAATGGTGTCAAAACTACTCTAGTGGTTCAACATTTCGGCACTCCTCTCGACGGTCTTGTTCGCGACGATCCAGTTCAAAATTTCGTCGCCTCCGAGCAGGAATCTGCTGTTCAGGGAGTCGTTTCTTTGCCGGCTTCAAATCTCATCAGTCCCCACCAGATTAGTCAAATTGTTGGGCTCGTACTTTTTGGCATCATTATTGGCGTCCTTTTTGTCGATGGCTATTTGGCCCTCACCCGCAAAACTCAGCGCTTCACTGGCTCCAACACCGGCCACATCGGTTTCCTAATTATCATTTTCATTCTCTTAATTTTTTCCCAGCAGGGGAGTATTTTCTAAATGAAACATCTAATTCCCAAGCAAATTATTGAACATCCTTTCGAATATCTTTCCCTAGCTTTATTTTTTGGCGGCGCCGTTTTTGCTTTTTTCTTTTTCACCTACGATGCTCATTCTCAGCGCCGCGTTGTCTATTTCACTTCAGCTGGCTACTTGCTTTGGAGTCTTTACCATCACTACCGCCGTGGCGATCTCCACCTCTCAATTTTTATTGAATATCTCGTCCTCGCCGCCTTGGCTATCGTTGTCGCTCTATTTACTTTGGTCTAAATTTTCCTTAATTTTCCCCACTTGCCACTCCTTTATCTTTTTTGGATCTCCCGACAATAGTACTTCTGGCACTTTCTGGCCATTAAATTCCGCTGGTCTTGTGTACTGAGGGTACTCTGTAGTTCGAACTTTCTTTCCGTCAATTTCCATCTCCGAAAAGCTTTCCTCTTTGCTCGATTCATCTTTTCCCAGCACTCCCGGCAGCAATCGAACCACGCTATCTATAATCGCCATAGCCGGAATTTCCCCTCCGGTCAGCACAAAATCACCAATACTAATTTCTTCATCCACCAATTCCATTACTCTCTCATCAAAACCCTCATAATGTCCGCAAATAATAATTAAATCTTCATCACTACTCACCATCTTTTCGGCTTTTTCCTGACTAAATCTTTTTCCTCTTGCCCCCATCAAAATTACTCTTTTTTTCCTGACATCTGACATCTGAGATCTGACATCTTTCAATGCCTTATCTATCACATCAACTCGAATCAACATCCCCACATCGCCGCCATATGGTCGATCGTCCACTGCTCCATAGCTATTCCACGCCCATTGGCGCATATCATGGTAGTGAATTTCCACCAATCCATTTTTAATCGCCCTAGCCATAATACTTTCACCCATCACTCCCGAAAAACTATTGGGAAATAAGGTGATTACATCGATTCTCATGCTTTATTTTATCAAACCTCTTGTTTTAAGGGTGTCGATCGTTAAATCATGTACTTCTTCAATAGTTCCACTAGCATCAATCACCACCCATCTATTTGGATTTCGGTTAATTAATTCAAAATAGTTTACCCTAACTTGTTTTAAGAAATCGAGATCTTTGACATCATATCTATCTTGTCTCTGCCGAGCCATATTCTTCCTTTCTTGTCCTAGCTTTGGATCGATATCATAGTAAATTGAAAGTCTTGGTTTTAAGCCCTGAGTAGCAATTTTAGCCATCACTGCAATATCTTTTTTACTAACTCCTTCAGCTCCTTGATAGGCATAGGTGGAGTACCAATACCGGTCAAAAATTATATTCTCTCCATTTTCAATTCTTGGAATTGCTTCCAAAGCCACCAAATTTGCTCGAGTCGTCATATATCCAAACAACGAGGCTAATTTGTGTATCTCTAAATCGTGACGTTCTTGAAGTACTTCTCTGATCAACTCTCCAAATTCAGTTCCACCAGGCTCCCGAAACAAAGTCCATCCAGTCAGTTTCGACAGCAACCTTGCTTGAGTGCTTTTTCCAGATCCTGGTCCACCTTCAATAACAAACAAATTACCTTTACGTTCTATTTTCATTTAATTATATTTTCTGGCAGGTAGTCAATTCTATCAGATTTCTTTTTGCTATACTCTTACTATGTCAACAGCAAAAACCAAAAAAGAAATAGCCGTTCTTGTCATCCCTACCTACAACGAAGCCGACAACATCGGCAAAATGATCGAATATCTCAATACCAAAACTTTTCCCTACATTGAATCCAAAAAAGAAGGTTTAACTTCTGATTGGGACATGAAAATCTTAGTTGTCGATGCTAATTCTCCCGATGGTACTGGCCAAGTTGTCGACAAACTCAGCAAAAAATATCAAAACACCTACCTCTATAAAGAGACTTCCAAAGACGGTCTTGGCGCTGCCTACTTCAAAGGCTTCAAATATGCCATGGACGAACTAAAAGCTGATTATGTTTTCGAATTCGATGCCGATTTCCAACATCCCCCGGAGACTCTCCCATCCATGCTCAAAGCCATGGAAGAAGGCTACGACTATTGTATAGGCTCCCGCAAAATCAAAGGCGGTGCCGAGCCCGAAGGCCGCGATTTTATGCGTATGATGATGACCGAAGCCGGTGGGCTCTTGGCTCGTTTCATTCTTTTCTTCCCCTTCAAACATTTTTTCGATGTTACCGATCCCACTACCGGCCTCAAAGTCACTCGTGTCAAAGGCTTCATCGACCAGCTCGACATGGAATTCTCCCATCTCTACAGCAAAAAATTTGGTTACAAAGTCCAATTGCTTTCCGAAACTTTGGCTATGGGCGCCAAATTCAAAGAAGTCCCTCTCAAATTTGAAAATCGAACTTCCGGCGAATCCAAGTTCGAGTCCGACACTACCACCGAAATTCTCATGTCCTGCATCAAAACTCGTTGGTTCGATCCTACCACTCAAAAATTCCTCAAGTTTGGCACGGTCGGCTTTGTTGGTTATGTCGTCAATGCTACTACCTTAGCTCTCTTCTCCAATCTTTGGAACATAGAATGGCTATCTTGGCTGCTTTCTACTGAGCTTGCCATCATTAGCAATTTCACTCTCAACAATCTTTGGACTTTCAAGAAAGATGCTATTAGTGGTATTAGTCAATTAATTTCCAAATTTGTTCAATTCAATATTACTTCTGCTGGTGCCTTAGCCATCCAAATAATTGCCGGTACCGTTGGTGTCTACTTCTTAGGCGCTGAGTATCGACAACTACTTTTACCATTCATCATCGTTTTCCTCGTCCTTCCCTACAACTGGACCATGTACAACAAAATTATTTGGAAGAAGAAAAACTAACAAATCTTAGCTACTTTTCCGCCACTTATTCTCACTAGTTCCTCAGGTTTCAGCCCAAACACGCTGTGCTGATCCCCAGCCGCCGCCCACACATACTCAAACTTTCTCAAATCCTCATCGATTATTGTTATCAATTTTTCCCTGTGTCCAAATGGGGGAACTCCGCCTATCACATATCCAGTTTTTTCTTTTACAAAATCAGCGTCTGCCTTGTAAATTTTCTGCCCAATCAGTTCTTCTACCAATTTTTCATCTATTCTATTCACTCCACTGGCCGTCACTAGCACCGCATCGCCATTCTCGCTCCTAAAAATTATCGACTTCACAATTTCCGCTATGCCACATCCAATCGCCTCGGCCGCCTCTTGAGCTGTTCTTGTACTATCTGGCATCACTTTAATCTCAAATCCATTTGATTCTAATATTTCTCTTAATTTTTCCATACGCCATTATAGAACAAAAAACAGGCCGCACTCCATGAAATGCGACCTGTTTTTCTAAAATACACTAATTTGGGAGATTAGTCTGTAATTAGCTTCACACTAGTTCAAACCATCAATAATCGACTTCACTTGCTCGTATGGCAAAGCACCGGGAATCACAGTCTTCTGACCGTTTTTAGCAATCACCACAGTCCCTGGAGTACCATTAATTCCCACTTCGCTGCCGTTGCTCAAGTCAGCTTGAACTTTATTAGTGTATTTTCCGCTATCAAGACAACTAGTGAATTTGTTTGTATCCAGCCCTAGTTCTTTCACCAATCCTACCAATCTATCTTTAGTATAACTTGTTCCAGTTGCGTCAGTAGTTGCATAAACTTGGTCGGTAAATTTCCAGAAAGCATCATTTCCACCCAGTTCAGCCACACATTCTGAAGCCTCAGCTTCCATTTGAGCATTCTGGTGGAAGGGTAGGGGATAATGCCTGTAGACCCAAGCTATTTTGTCTCCATATTCATCCATCGCTTGCTTCACACTCTCATGAAATCTCTTGCAAAAAGGACACTCATAATCAGAATATTCTACTAGTACAATGTCAGCATTCTTGCTGCCTCGAATATGCTCTCCCGAGTCCACTTCTCGCACTTTATCTAGGTTATAGCTCGGTTCCTCGGGTTGCTGTGGGGCTGCTGCCGCTGGGGCCTGATTCCCCAAAGCCGTATTTGTCCCCAGTACTGTCTTTTCCAAATAACTTACTTTGTTAAATAAGTATCCGCTAACGAATAATAAAACTGCCAATGGCAATATGACAAAACTATTTTTTATTTCCATACTACTACTGTAGTAGTTGCACCAAAGCTTGTCAACCGATCAAATTAATTTGCTTATTGGATTACCAACTCAATCACCGTGTAATAAAAAAACAACCCCATCATAATTAAGCCTTCCCACCAGTCTAATCTTCTTTTGGAAAACACAAACACCATCAACAATCCCACCACAAACAATTGTTCAATCCCTGGCACAATTATGGTTGCCATCTGATTAATGGCAATCGGATGTATAAGCGAGGAAATTCCTACTATTAGCGTCGCGTTGGCCACGCAGGATCCTACAATATTTCCAAAGCTCATCATCACTTTCCTTCGTTTTATCGATTCAATATTAAACACCATCTCCGGCAACGATGTTCCAATCGACACCAAAAATAATCCCACAAACAAAATTGGTAAATTCAACCCAGTTGCCAAAGATTTTGCCAACAATACAATCAAATTCGATGCCAATAGCATCAGTCCCACATATCCAAGCATTTTTACTCCCAACACTCCCAGTGATTTCAATTTAATATCTTTTTTCTCAACCTCCTTTTCAAATTTGCTTTCCGCCTTATCTTTTTTAATCAAGGACAGTACGTATCGGGCGTAAATTAATATCAACAACAACCCATCCGGCCGAGTAATACTCCCATCCATAGCCACCAAGAATGGCGCAAAGATATAAATCAAAGGTCCAAAAATATCCTTAATCTTTTCTTCTCCATGGAAATGCAAACTTTTTCCTGCCACCGCCGACAATCCCAATATCAAAGCAATATTTACCAAATTCGAACCAATCGCATTTCCCAGTGCCAAATTCGGTGTTTTTTGAATCGATGCGTTCACCGACACCATTATTTCCGGCAAACTCGTCGACAAAGCCATTACAATCGATGTCATTTCGTACTCGCCAATATGAAAAGTTTTCGAAGCCACATCCAGAATCTTAATCAATCTATCCGTCACTTTCCCCAACACAAAAGACAATATCAATATTAGGCCAATCTGCGCCACTAAAATCATAATATAAGAATAGCAGAAACCCTTGTCTTTACCAGCCTCGTCTATTGCTAACTCTTGTGTCTGGAAGATTTACACGTTTAGTTCTATATATGGAAGCCGGATCTTTTGTTTCAGGCCAACTAGATATTACGTGTCCATTAGTGACAGCCAGGTTAGAGGCTATAAGAAGTTTATGAAGTACATTTATTGGAGTTCTAAACTCACCGCTATCTACGATTACTAATCCATCCGGAATTGAATCATTCTTAAAAGTATGAGTAACTTTATATTCACAATTACCGATCACAGCAGTTAAATTAGTAATACGAGTCGATTTCTCTACAGTCTCATTCTTAACTTCAAACGGTCTTTCATTATTTTTTTCCATAGTCATGTTTAATTTTCTATATTAATCAAATTATATCACCAATTTTATACTCATTGACTTCGGGTATTATTCGGGTCTATCATTTTGTTATGATTCAAAAAATTAAAGCCCCGATTTCTGTTTCCCTTTTATTTAATCACCAAATTCGCAAAGTTGCTCCTGCTAGTTTGGCTTGGGAAGGTAAAGTCTACAAAGTCACCAAAATCGGCCTCCACCACACCTACCGTTCCGGCCGCACTCTCTTCCACGTCTTTTCTGTTGTCGCCGACGACAATTTTTTCCGACTCGTTCTCAATACCGAAAATCTTTTCTGGACTCTGGAAGAAATCTCCGACGGCTTACCAAATTAATAATCTTACTATCTGACAAACTTCATGGACTTACCCTTCAACCCCAAACCACCCACCATCATGCACATTGATCTCAACTCTTGCTTTGCCAGCATCGAGCAGCAATCAAATCCTCTCCTTCGCGGCAAGCCTATCGCTGTGGCCGCCTACGCTACTGGTAGTGGTTGCATCCTGGCTCCATCCCGGGAAGCCAAAGTTTTGGGCATCAAAGTCGGCATGAGAGTTCGGGATGCCAAGCTAATCTACCCCAATCTCATCGTCATGGAGCCCGACCCTCAAAAATACAAAGTCGTCCACCATCAGCTCAAGGAGCTTCTCTCCCAATACACTTCCAAAATTGCTCCCAAATCTATCGACGAATTTGTCCTCGATTTCGAGGGCTTTCCTTCCTATCGTCTTGGCCTCTCCAACGTAGCTTCGGACATCAAAGCTCAAATCAAATCTCAAATAGGGGATTGGCTTACTGTTTCTATTGGCATTGCCCCCAATCATTTCCTGGCCAAGACGGCCAGCAATCTCCACAAACCCGATGGCTTGGACAGCATCGACATTAACAATTTCCAACAAGTATATGAAAAACTCCAACTTATGGACATTTGCGGAATTAAAACCAAAAATTCTATTCGTCTCAACCAGTCTGGTATTTTTACTGTTATGGACTTTTATCGTGCTAGCGTTGCACAGCTCCGTTCTGCTTTTAATTCCATCAACGGTTATTACTGGTATCTTAGGCTTCGGGCTTGGCAAATAGACGATGTCGAATTTTCCCAAAAAAGTTTTGGCCACTCCTATGCTCTTCCCAAGCCCCTTTCCACTCCCGACGAACTGGCCCCCATTCTTCAAAAATTAGTCCACAAGACTGGCCTTCGCCTTCGTCGCCATGGCTACAAGGCCAGGGGAGTCCATCTCTCTATTGTTTTTAGGGATCACAATTTTTGGCATCAAGGCCATTCCCTCCCCTTCGACATTTTCGATTCTCGCGACATTTACTCTCGCGTCTTTTCTCTTCTGCTCCATTGTCCCTACCGTGGCCCCGTTCGGGAAATTGCCGTCTCCGTTTTCAATCTGTCTTCCATCGACACTTTTCAAATGGATTTCTTTGCTGATTCCCAAAAATCCCAACGTCTCAGCCAGGCCATGGACGACATCAACACCAAATGGGGCGATTTCGTCATCACTCCCGCCCGCATGCTTGGCACCGATTCTATCATGCCCGAACGCATTTCCTTTGGCTCCGTCAAATAACTTGTTCATAATCAACTTTTTATCTCCAAACATAGCTAAATTTGCTTCTTGCATTTATTTATTGTAGTTTCTAAAATTAAAGTCTGATGTCTTCCCCTCCAACTTTTTGCGGTATCGATTTTGGTACCACCAATTCAACGGTCTCTGTTGTCGTCGATGGTCAACCCCTAGCCCTGCCCATCGATCCTCAAAACAAAAATCCCACCATTCTCAAATCCCTGCTCTATCTCAACGATGCCGGCGATCGAACAGTCGGCTACGATGCCATCAAACGCTATCTTTGGGATGTCAAAAACATTCCCGCCAAGCCACCCGTACTCATCGACACAGGTCGAAAAATTAAAACTTTTGGTCCCTCCTCCGGTTCTGGAGTTGGTAAGGTCATTCTTGTCCCCGAAATCATCGAAGTTGACGTCTCCGGTCGAGGTCGTTTGCTTCAATCACTCAAGTCAGTTCTCACCAGCGATGTTTTTCTGGGTTCCACTATTTTTGGCAAATTTTTCAGCATCGAAGAGCTACTCCAAATGATGCTCTCCCAAATCAAACTTCGATCGGAAAAAATAACTGGATCTCAGCTCGATTCAGTCGTCTTGGGTCGTCCTGTTCGTTATGTCGGCGATGGAAAAGAAGAACTGGCCCTCGAAAGAATGGAAAAAGTTGCTCGGGCTTCCGGCTTCAAAAACATTGTCTTCGAGTACGAACCTGTCGGTGCTGCTCTCAACTATGGCCTCAACATCAATCAAAATCAAAATGTTCTCGTCTTTGATTTTGGTGGAGGCACTCTCGACATTTGTATTATGAAATTTCCCGAAAAGAAAATTATATCCGTCACTGGCCGACCCATCGGCGGCGATCTTCTCAATTCCATCATCGTCGAAAACAAACTTCTCAAATATCTTGGCTCCGAAACTAAAATTTCCGGCCACCTTCCCGTTCCCAAATATCTCTTTCAATCCCTGGCCAACTGGTATCGCCTTACTCTTCTAAAAAATGTCAAAGACTTAGGTGTTTTCGACGATCTCATGTTCAAATCCGACAATCCTCTCTATCTTCGAAATTTCAGAAATATTATTGTCAACGACTACGGCTATTTATTTTTCCAACAAGTCGACGCTTCCAAAATTGAGCTCAGCACCAATCCGTCTACACTCTTTAATTTTTCCCAGCCCGGCGTCGAAATTACTCAAGCAATTAGTAAGCAAGAATTTGAAGATTTTCTTTCCGACACTATCTCTTCAACTTCCGATTGTATCCACGAAGCTCTGTCGGCCGCCTCGCTCAATCCTAGTCAAATCGACCATGTCCTGGTTACCGGAGGATCTTCCAAAGTCCCACTTTTCCAAAATCTTTTGAACCAAATTTTTGGCTCTCAAAAAATTATCCAAACCGATCCTTTTTCCAGTGTCGCCTTGGGTCTTTCACTTCGCGCCCAACAGCTTTTTAACTAAACTCACTTAGTATAGAATTATTAAGTTTCTATGAAGATTACACCCATCAAAACTCAGCCCCAAAAAGCTACTCCGGCACCCAAAAAAATCGTTGCCCCTATTCCCGTCAAAAAATCAAATAAAAAATTAATAATCATAATTTCCCTTATTCTTTTCTTCGTTTTGGCCGTAGCTGCTTCCGTTGCTTTCTTCTTGTCCAAATACAATCAAATAGTTGTCAAACCCGACGCTCCCAAGCCCCAAGCTCAAGCCACTGCCACTCCTACTCCCGATCCCGATCGACCTTTCTCTATTCTTTTACTTGGCTACGGCGGCGCCAATCACGATGGTGGTCGTCTTACCGATTCCATTATTGTTGCTCAAATTGAGCCCAAAAAAGCTCGAGTAAATCTAATCTCCGTCCCCAGAGATCTTTGGGTCAACTTGCCAATTTACGAAGATAAAGATTTCTATTCAAAAATCAACGCCGCCTATGTCATTGGTTCCGACGATCGAAATTACACTCAAAAAGTTTCCCAGTACACTGGCAAATCCGGTGGGGGAGAATTGGCCAAAAAAGTTATCGGTGATGTTGTTGGTTTTCCTATCGATTATTATGTCTCCATCGATTTTTCTGGTTTTGTTAAAGCTATCGATCTTTTGGATGGTGTCGATGTCACTGTCGATCGCAGTTTCGATGATTATCAATATCCCATCGAAGGCATGGAAGATGATCTTTGCGGCTTCAACGAGGAAACAATCACCGCCATGGAATCCACTATGTCCGGACTCAAACTCGAGCAAGCCTTCACTTGCCGCTACGAACATCTCCACTTCGACAAAGGTGTTACTCATATGGATGGTACCACTGCCCTCAAATACGTCCGCTCTCGCCATTCTGCCACCGATGGTGGCGATTTCAATCGCTCATCTCGCCAACGCAATCTAATTATCGCCGTCAAGAACAAAATCTTTAGTATTGGCTTCCTCCAAAAAATTATCCCCTCTCTCAATCTCATGGTTTCCCATGTTCAAACCGACATCGATCTAAATTCTATGGAAGCCATGATTTCCCGGGCCAGCGACAGCGGTGAATCTTATTCCATTATTAATACTCCTATTACCGAAGATAATGTCCTAAAACAAGGTCGTTCTGATGATGGTCAATTCATTCTCATGCCTCGAATCGGTATTGGCCAATATGATCAAATTCACCAATATATTATCGATCCGAACTCTCTGACACCTACACCAACTCCCACATCTGCTCTACAATAAATCATGCGCCATGTCAGCCAGAAAACCACTTACTTTATCACTATGCTGATTTTTGTTTTTTGGACTTTGTACCGCTACTTTTCTTCCAATTCCGATTATTTGGACGAAATAATTTTTAAGCCCCTAATTTGGCTGTTGCCAACCCTCATCGCCGTCTTTTTAGTCGAATCAAACAATTTTAGCTCCCTAGGTTTTAGTCGTCAAAACATTTCCAAATCAATTAGTTCCGCCCTTATCTTGTCATTTTTTCTTTTTCTTCAGTTCTTTTTAGTCGTCAAATCAAAATACGGCCATGTCTCTTTCGATTTTTCACTAGGACTCATCTTTTCTTCCACTATAATTTCTTTGTTCACCGCCACCATCGAAGAGACTTTTTTCCGAGGCTATCTTCTCAATCGCTGGCTTCTTCGCTTCAAAAAGCCCCTTCTTCCAATTCTTATCAACACAATTATATTTACTCTATTTCATCTTCCCTATGTCATTCTCGATCTAAATTACACCCTCCCCGAAGCACTCTCCTTTGCCATTTTCAATTTCATTTCCGGCCTCGCCAATTCTCTACTTTTCTACTCCAACCGCAACATCATCTCTTCCATTACGGGCCACACCTTGTGGAATATTTTCCAGACTCTCATTCGCTACTAAAACCGCTTCTTTCGCCCTCAAAGGCATCCTATTTGATATAATAAGCCTGTCTTTCTACTGTCCCGTCGTCCCGCCTCTTCGGCGGGCTGCCGATGAGGCAGCTAATGGTAAAATTATACCGTGTGGTTTACTTATGTCCTCATAAGCATAAAGAACGGTAAATTTTATACCGGGTATACCTCTGACATTACAAAAAGGTTGATTCAACATAACCGAAAGTATGGCAGTAAGTACACCTCCATTAATGCTCCTTATAAGCTAGTTTTCTTCGAAGCCTTTATTTCAAAATTAGACGCTACCAAAGCAGAAAAATTTTTTAAATCTGGGTATGGTAGGGAAGTCCTAAAAGATAAGATAAAGTATAGTCTCGAAGAATTAAACTGTCCCGTCGTCTAATGGTAGGACAACCGGCTCTGAACCGGTTAATTGTGGTTCGAATCCATGCGGGACAACCCATCTACTTTTTACTTACGCCAAACTTTTATACCATCCCTCCAACTTCTGAGGAATTTCATAGTAATAGTTTGGATTCATATTATTCATCAACTTGTTCAATTCCTTCTCACTTAGTCCGAGTTTATCAATTAATTCTCTCGCTTCATTCTTTGTAACTCGAATACCCTTTAAATCAAAAGCCAATTTGATAATTCCTTCTCTAATCGTGTTTTTAACCTTACAATCCTCATGGTTGTAGAACCATCTTCTCAGATAAATATCCATATTTTTCGAAATTAAAGGATTCTCAATTCTCTCAAAGTAGACAATCGCTGAGTTTGTATTTGGTTCGGGAAAGAATGCTGTTTTTGGGATCAACTCAACAATTCTTGCTTGGTAATATGAACTTAAAATAATCTCTTTATTAATTTTTTCTGCCAACGATACTGGCGCAATCCAGACAATATCGCCCTCATACCAATCATTGTTAGTATAATTGTGAAGCATATTTTGAGCCTGTGAATAGGGAATACTCGATATTGTTTTTGTTGGAGCTTTTGTCTTTCTCAAAAAACTCTTATCATTCAACAACCTATAGGCATTCCCATATACTACTTCTACGTTTTCACCAATCTTATCCAACACTGGTCTAAATTGTTCGTCGATTTCAATTGCTAGTACTTCCTTTGCTGTTTTTACTAACTCTTCAGTCAATATTCCCATTCCTGGTCCAACTTCCAACACCCGATCATTCTTTGTAATCCCTGCAATTTCAATTGCCTTTTTTACATAGCTCTTATCTTTAAGAAAAAATTGATCTTTACCAACACTGGGTTTTATTCCTAAAGACTTTAGTTCTTCCTGTACATCCATGTTTGTATTATACTCTTACTATCCCCATGTCCATCAAATCCACCCTAAATTGGCGTCAAAGACCTAACCCCTCTTTCCCAAAAACGACCTCTCCTCAGCCACTGTTGTCTCCTTCCCATGTCCCGACAAAATTTCCGTTTCCTCCGGAAGCCCAAGAATTCTGTCTATACTATCGTGCAATTTCATAATCGATGAATAATTATGCCTCGCATCGCCTCGGCTATGCCAAAAAATCGTGTCGCCGCTAAATAGTAAATTATCTTCCGGACTATAAAAACAAACCCCACCCGGAGTGTGTCCTGGCGACAAAATCAGCTCCAAGCTACTTTCTCCAAATCCAATCATATTTGTACTCTCC
>QKGR01000045.1 GCA_003250375.1 Candidatus Shapirobacteria bacterium
TCTCAATCTCACTATCCTTCATTCCAAAATATCTATGGTCCTGCGGAATATAGGTTCCCGCATAGTACACATCCTCGCCCTCATAATTTTTCTTATCCACCAAATTTGTGTGCTGAATAAAAGCCAGGAAAGGGGATTCAAGATCATTAATATTATGCCAATAATATTTACTCAATGACTGTTTTGAGCTAAACACCATCACCACCGAACCCAAATAATTTATCTCTTTAATTTTTTTACTAAATTTAGGGAAATTATCTACCCCCATCAATTCTGCCACCACCTCATTTGGTACGGCTGCAATTACCTTATCAAATTTCTGGGTTCTACCATTAATTTTCACTAGTACCTTATTGTCACTGCTATTCTTCACGTTCTCAATTTTAATTCCCGTCTTAATAATCCCTTTATTTTTCTTAATTCTTAAGGCCAGCTCTTTGCTAATTATGTCAAATCCTCCCACAAAATATCCCAATCTCTCTTTTCCATCTCTGTCCTTTGAATTTCCCCGAACATGAATTCTAGCCCATAGCCAAGCCATCGACACCCTATCATAGAATTGATGAAATTTTCCTCTCAACAAGGGCTCCCACACTACCTCAAATGCTTTTTGTCCAAAATTCTTTTTTGCCCATTCCACCGCCGTAATCTTTTCATATTTCTTCCACTTCTTATTTCTTTGCAAACCTAGTCCTGCCAATCCCATTTTAAATTTGTCAACCAAAGATAGGGGAGGGAAGGTCAACATCTCCAAGCTTGTAGCAAAAGGATACATTTTCCCGCCATAGTACAATCCAATCGAACTTTCTTTCCATTCCAGTTTGTCTTCAAGTCCAAGCTCTTTTGCCAGCCTAATAATATATTTATCTGTTTTAAAAATATGATGGTATGCTTTTTCCAAATTTGTCCCATTAATTTCAAAGCCACCCATTAGCCCGCCCAGGTCGTTCGATTTTTCGTAAACTGTCACCTTATGGCCCTTCTGGCCCAAACGGTAAGCTGCCACCAGCCCAGTTAGCCCAGCCCCAATAACCGCGATCCTTTTTGATTTCATAAGCTACATTATATATTCAATATATAGCTCTTACTACCTTCTATTATTTTCTCTAGTTATCAGTTACTTTTAGAATTTTTCATGGTATCATATTTACACTTTGTACCGTAGGATTCCTGCGGTCTCATTTTAATTTTTACAAAGATATAGCACAAGACTATGGCTGACGCCATTAAAATCACAAAAAACCGCGACGTCCCTATGGACAAGGTTCGCAACATCGGTATTATTGCCCACATCGATGGTGGAAAAACTACTACAACTGAACGTATCCTTTTTTATACTGGAAAAATTCACAAAATTGGTTCGGTCGACGAAGGTACTACTACTACCGACTCCATGGCCCAAGAGCGTGAGCGTGGTATTACCATCCAATCTGCTTGTATCACCACTTTC
Source organism: Candidatus Shapirobacteria bacterium (assembly GCA_003250375.1). Lineage (GTDB taxonomy): Bacteria > Patescibacteriota > Microgenomatia > UBA12405 > UBA12405 > SZUA-533. The sequence continues at coordinate 1,451 of QKGR01000045.1, forward strand.
TGGCACGATTATCGTATCAATATCATCGACACTCCCGGCCACGTCGATTTCACTGCCGAGGTCGAGCGCTCTCTTCGCGTACTCGACGGTGCTATCATGATCTTCGACGGAAATGCCGGAGTCCAAGCCCAATCCGAAACAGTCTGGCGTCAGGCCGACAAATACGGCGTTCCTCGTTTGGCTTTCGTCAACAAAATGGATAAAATTGGCGCATCCTTCCAGGGTACTCTCCAATCCATCACCGACAAACTCCGTGCTCCTATCTGTCCCATGGTTCTCCCTATTGGTGAAGAACACGATCACGTTGGCGTCATCGAACTCATGGACATGAAAATGATTGTCTACGACAAGGATGAGCAAGGTTTGGAATTCACCACCAAGGATGTCACTCCCGAATACATGGATGCTGCTTCCAAGGCTCGTGCCCAAATGGTCGAAAAAATCGCCGGTACCGACGAGGCTCTCATGGAAAAATTCCTCAACGACGAAGAAATTTCCACACCCGAGCTCAAAGCCGCTCTCCGACGAGCCACCATCAAACGCGAACTCTTCCCTGTTTACTGTGGTGCTGCCTGGCGCAACAAGGGTATTCATCCTATCCTAAATGCCATCATCGACTACTTACCATCTCCTACCGATCTTCCTCCAGTCGAAGGTTTCCATCCAGAAACCAACGAAGTCGAGACTCGCAAACCAGAGAATGGTGAACCTCTTTCGGCTCTACTTTTCAAAGTCCAATCCGATGCCCATGTGGGTACTCTTTCCTACGTTCGTATCTACTCCGGAATGCTCAAAGCTGGCACCGAAGTCTACAACGTCACCAAGAATACTCGTGAGCGCATTGGTCGTTTGCTTCTTATGCATGCCGACAAGCGCGAAGGTATCGAAGAAGGTCATGCTGGAGAAATCGTTGCCTGTATTGGTCTCAAAGAATCCACCACTGGCGACACTCTCTGCGACAAGGAACATCCAATCTCTCTCTCACCAATTCAATTCGCCGAACCAGTCATCTCTCTTTCAGTTGAACCAGAATCCGGCGACGATCAGGAAAAAATGGGTGCCGCTCTCAACCGCTTAGCTGTTGAGGATCCCACTTTCCGTGTTGCCTACAATCACGAAACTGGCCAAACCGTCATTTCCGGTATGGGCGAACTCTACTTGGAAATTATCGTCGACCGTCTCAAGCGCGAATTTGGTGTCAATGTTAAGACTGGTCAACCTCAAGTTGCCTATAAAGAAACTATCACCATGCCAGCCGACGGCGAAGGAAAATACATCCATCAGTCCGGAGGTCATGGTCAGTATGGTCATTGTAAGCTCAAAGTCGAACCCAAGGATAGGGGAGCTGGCTATGAATTCGTCAACGCCGTCAAAGGTGGTGCCATTCCTTCCAACTTCATTCCTGCAATCGAAAAGGGTGTCAAAGAAACTCTTCAGAAAGGTATCATCGCTGGCTATCCAGCCGTCGATGTCAAAGTCACTGTCTACGATGGTTCCTACCACGAAGTTGATTCTTCGGAAATGGCCTTCAAACTAGCCGGTGCCTACGGCATCAAAGATGCCTTCGAACACGCCAAACCAATCGTCCTCGAACCTATCATGAAAATGGAGGTGGCCACACCTTCCGAATTCCTAGGTACAGTCATGGGCGATCTTTCCTCCCGACGTGGTCAAATCCTTGGTACTACTGATGCCTTTGGCTTCACTACCATCGATTGTATGATTCCTTTGTCCGAAATCCGTGGTTATGCTACTGTCATCCGCTCACTTACTCAGGGTCGCGGTTCCTTCTACATGGAGCCATCTCATTACGATCCAGTTCCCGGCGATGTTCAGCTCAAGCTCACCGCTGCCCTCAACGCCCCCGCTGCTAAATAAAAGAAGTATCCCCTTGTGAAAGGGGAAAGTTCAGCCTCAAGCTGAATAAGAGGATTTTGTCTTTAATCCCCCGCCTTAGCGGGGGATTTTTGATCAATTCTATCCATTGTGATATATTTCACTATGACTGTAGAAAATCTTGTTGTTACAGTTGACTCTGGTGACTCTTCACAAGTATTTGAAGTAACTAATATCAACCAACAGATTTCTATTCAATTCGCAAATGGAGAGCGTGTAATTCTATATTCTCCTAATAACACAGGACAACTAACAAGAGTTTGCTTTCCGGATGGTTCGGTCGTAACTAGGTCTCCCAGGTCGGTTAGTATCTTCCAAAATGAAGAAAACCCCAACCAACCTGTCCTTATCAATAAAGGAGATTTTAAAATCCGAGCCAGAACTAAAGGAGGGTTAAATATCAATATTTCCGGCTCTAATCTGAATCTTAATATACCTTCAAATATCCAGAGCCGCTGTCATGAAATTAGCGAAAACACCCCGTCCTCTTGACAAATTACCACAAAAAACCTATAATATAAGAATATAGATAAAACAAAGCTATGTCAATAGAAATCCGAGGAACCTATCCGAATCAAAAAAGAGGCTACCGAACTCCTACAATTGGTCAACTACATTCTCTCGAGGGTAAAACTAATATTCAGCTCCAGCCACACAATGGAACGGTAATTCCCCGCAACGCAGGGATTTTATCTGTTATTAGCTCAGAATATGTTATTCCCCTGCAGCTCTTAGAATCTACAACCCAAGATGATATATCTGTTGTTAAAATTTCTTTAACCCCAGAACTTCGTGTTAGTCTAAAAGACATAAACCATGGTGTAAACAAGATCACTTCATCACAAGAACGAGAATTAATTAATGGCACTACTTACACAACCCAAAGATATAATATTGTGACACTTCCTTTTACTGTCCAATCAATAGATCAAAGACCACAGCGAGCAGAACTTGCTTTCGATATTATAGAAAATGGCAAAAGACCTATTGAAGCCGCCACTGTTGCTAGCTTATTAATAAGCTTCAGTCGTCCTTCATTAATTAGAAGATAAAATGACCACATACATCGAACTATATCAAATTGAACAAATAACTCACCGCGATCTGAATGTTACTGCTCTTACTTTAAGAAGAGGTTCCTGTGTCATAACAAACCCCTGGAGTGCTCCTTATCATCCAGTTTTCCAAGTAGTTGAAGGCCATAGTACTACCACCCTAACAATCCCAAAAGAATTGCTTTCTGTCGCCAAAATCATTCGTCCGAATTTGAAACCAAGCAGTATTGAATCTCAAGATATTTACCTCAGTAAATCAAATAATCCATCAAATATATCTATTGAATACTTGTTTAGCGACAGAAAATATCGTCTAGATCTCTCAACTCGGCTCGACTAACTGCATTCTCCCTCCATTTTCTCCCAACTTACCCAATGATTTTTTCCTCCATCTAGTTTATAATATCCTTCAGTCGCAAAACCAGCTTTAAATGTGCTTTTTTCGGCCTTGCAAAGCAGAAAAATCACTGATACAATCGTAAAGCATTTTGAGCTACAATATTTTGTTATCTGTCCCCAAAAAAATCGGGAATACAATAACAACAATTTAAAAATTAAAAAAAATCGGAGAAAAAATGGCAGACACCTACCAAAGAACCAAGCCCCACGTCAACGTCGGTACTATCGGACACGTTGATCATGGTAAAACCACCTTGTCCGCAGCTATTGCTAAAGTCCAAGGTAATCCTAAATCTTACGCAGATATTGCAAAGGGAGGCACAGTTCGTGATGCTTCCAAAATCGTTACTATCGCTATTTCCCACATCGAGTACGAAACTGACACTCGTCACTACGCTCACATCGACTGTCCAGGACACGCTGATTACGTCAAAAACATGATCACCGGTGCTGCTCAAATGGATGGCGCTATTTTGGTCGTTTCCGCACCAGATGGTCCCATGCCTCAGACCCGTGAACACGTTCTTTTGGCCAAACAAGTTAACGTTCCAAAATTGGTTGTTTTCTTAAACAAAGTTGATTTGGTTTCCGATCCAGAATTCCTCGACTTAGTCGAAATGGAAATCCGCGATCTTCTTACCAAATACGGTTTCCCAGGTGATGAGACTCCTATCATCCGCGGTTCCGCCCTCAAAGCTCTTGAAGGCGATGCTGAAGGTGTTGCCTCCATCAAGAAACTCATGGAAGCTCTCGATACCTACATTCCTGAGCCTGTCCGTGAACTCGACAAACCATTCTTAATGCCAGTCGAAGATGTCTTCTCCATCAAAGGTCGTGGTACCGTTGCTACCGGAAGAATCGAACGCGGTGTTGTTAAGATCAACGACGAAGTTGAACTAGTCGGTTTAGACAACAATCGTAAAGCTGTCGTTACCGGAGTCGAAATGTTCCACAAACAACTCGACCAAGGTCAAGCTGGAGACAACGTTGGTTTACTCCTTCGTGGTATTGAAAAAGAACAAATCGAGCGTGGACAAGTATTGGCCAAACCAGGTTCCATTACTCCCCACACCGAGTTCAAAGCTACCGTCCTTCTCCTCAAAAAAGAAGAGGGTGGTCGCCACACTCCAATCTTTACCGGATACCGACCTCAAGTATTCATGGGTACTACCGATGTTACCGGTGAAGTTATGTTGCCAGAAGGTACTGAAATGATCATGCCAGGCGACAACGCTACTGTTACAGTTAAGTTAATTAAACCTGTTGCTATGGAAGTTGGCCAGCGCTTCGCTATCCGCGAAGGTGGTTTAACCGTCGGTGCAGGTTCGATTACCGAAATTATCAAATAAAACTATGGCCAAAGGTAACCGCATCCGAATTCGTCTTAAATCCTTCGATCATCGAATCATCGATGAAGCCGCAGTCAAGATCGTCCAGGCTGCGGTTACCGCAGGGGCCCAGGTACAGGGACCAATCCCTCTACCTACCAATCGCAAGATTATCACTGTGTTGACATCTCCTCACACTGATAAAAATGCTCGCGAGCACTTCCAAATGCTCACCCACAAGAGACTTATCGATATTACCAATGCTTCACTCAAAACTCTCGATAGTCTCCAGCACTTAGACTTACCTTCTGGTGTTGAAGTAGAAGTTAAGATGTAACACTATGATTTCAGGATTCATCGTCAAAAAAGGTCAAATGACCCAAATCTATACCCCAGAGGGAAAAAGAATCGCAGTCACCAAATGTGCTGCTCTGCCTCTTAAAGTTACCCAAATCAAAACTGAAGAAAAAGATGGATATTCATCTGTTCAGCTTGCCTACGGTACCCGCAAGAATCAAGATAAACCCACTTCGGATAAACTCAAGAAATTAAATCTCGACATTAGCCCCAAAGGCTTCGTCGAATTCCAAGCTCAAGCCGATGCCGATCTCCAAGCTGGTGCTGAAGTATCTGTCAGTACTGTCTTCCAAGTCGGCGATAAAGTCGATGTTTCCGGAATCTCCAAAGGTCGTGGATTCGCTGGTGTCATCAAACGCCATGGTTTCCAACGTCAGCCAGTTACTGGCGGTCAATCCGACAGAACTCGCGCCCCAGGATCTATTGGTGCTCAAACTCCCGGAAAAGTTCTCAAAGGCAAGAAAATGCCAGGACATTTCGGTAATACCAAATTCACCGTCTCCGGACTCAAAGTCATCGACATCAATCCTGAAACCAACGAAATTATTCTCAATGGTCCAGTTCCCGGATCTGTTAATTCTTGGATCACAATTTTAAAGAGGCAATAATATGAAAGCTCAAGTTTACGATATCAACGCCAAAAACATTGGCGAAATCAATCTAAATCCAAAAATTTTCGATATTGAAGTCAAACCTCAAATGATCGCTCTGGCTATCAGAAGCTATCTTGCCAATCAGCGCTCTGCCTTTGCCAAGACCAAGACTCGTTCTGAAATTCGTGGTACCACCAAAAAAATGTGGGCTCAAAAAGGTACTGGTCGTGCTCGTCACAGCAATGCCAAAGCTCCTCAATTTGTTGGCGGTGGTGTTTCCCATGGTCCAGTTGGCAATCAAAATTTCAAAATCAAGCTCACCAAATCTCAAAAAGACTTGGCTCAAAAGTCAATTCTTTCCAAATTTGCCGCCAATAAATCCATCATTGTCATCGACAAATTAAATTCCATCCAGCCAAAAACTAGAGAAGCAGCAACCCTTATGGCAAATCTAGCTAAAGAAATCGAAGTATTGGCAAAATCTAAAAAAATTGGTATCATAACCTCCGCATCAGCTTCCAATGTGAAGCGTGCCTTTGGTAACATTGAAAATCTAAATTTGTTAAGTCTAAAAAGTTTAAATACCTACGATTTAGCCAATCAAAATTTCCTTATCTTTACCAAAAAAGCAGTTGAAGTTTTAGCAAAAACCAAATGACCTTAATCAATTCTAAGTTAACCAAAATGACCCCCGTGGTCACTGAAAAATCTCTTTCAGCTCAATCCCAAGGTAAATATTCTTTTTGGGTTGATTTCAACGCCGACAAGAATCAAATTGCTACTGCCTTCAAAAAAATCTTCGACGTCGATCCAATAGCTGTCAATACCACCATTGTTAAGGGTAAAACCAAAACCAACTGGAAGACTCGCAAAACTATTCAAAAACCAAATCGCAAAAAGGCTATCATTACCGTCAGTAAAGATGCCAAATTAGAAATCCTTAAACTCGCCAAATAATTATGAAAGCTTTGAAATCTTTACTCAAAATCAAAAAGAAAACCAGCGGCCGAGATTCCTCCGGACACATTTCTGTTCGTCATCGCGGTGGTGAGCAAAAAAGATATCTTCGCCAAATCGATTGGTTAAGAAAGAAAGACGGTATTACTGCCAAAGTTGTTTCCATCGAATACGATCCCAACCGCACCGCCAACATTGCACTAGTTGTCTACAACGATGGTGCCAAGGCCTACATCCTCGCTCCTTCAGCTCTCAAGGTCAACGATGAAATCGTCACCTCCGACACTGCTGCCATTAAGGACGGCAATTGTCTCCCTCTCAAAAATATTCCCGTCGGCGTTCCTATTCACGCTCTCGAACTCATCCCCAACATGGGTGCCAAAATCGTCAAGAGTGCTGGTTCCGCCGCTTATGTCCAATCCATCGATGGTGCCAAGGCTACTATCAAAATGCCATCCGGTGAAATTAGACTTTTCAACTCCAACTGCCGTGCTACAATCGGCCAAGTTGGCAACGAAGATCATTCCAATCAAAAATTAACCAAAGCCGGTGAGAGCCGACTTCGTGGTCGACGTCCAGCCGTCCGCGGTGTTGCTCAGAATCCTCGCTCTCATGCACATGGTGGTGGTGAAGGCCGATCCTCCATCGGTATGAATCCAAAAACTCCATGGGGTAAGCCAGCTATGGGTAAGCGCACTCGCAAGCTCAAAAAAGCTTCCAATAAATTAATTATTAAACGTAGAAAGTAATGAGTAGAAGTTCCCGAAAAGGACCATATATCGACCAGAACCTAGTCAAGAAAATTGCCACCGTCAAAGGTGCCATCAAAACTTGGGCTCGAAAATCTCAGATCGCTCCAGAATTTGTCGGTAAGACATTTTCTGTATACAATGGTAAAAAATTTATTGATGTCTATGTTACCGAAGATATGGTAGGTCATCGCCTCGGCGAATTCTCTCCTACTCGCACCTTCAAAGGTCATGGACGCGTGGTTAAGAGAGTATTGGAGAAAACCTAAAATAATACTATGCCTACTACCAAACAAACTAAAACACCAACTAAGACAGTCGCTGCCCCAAAAGCAGCCGTCAAAAAGGCTCCTGTCAAAAAACAGCCAGTCGTTGCTGCCACCAAAGCTGCTCCAACTGTTGTTAAGGCCGAAGCTAAAACAGTCGAAATTCAAACTAAATTAGTCAGACATCAGAACAAAAATGTTATGATATCTCCTCGTAAGCTTCGTTTGGTAGCCGACACTATTCGAAAAATGTCTCCTTCCCAAGCTCTTTCCCGACTCAAACTTACCAACACCAAAGCCGCACGAATCTTCGTTATTGCATTAAAAAATACTATCGCTGATGCCAAAAACAATTTTGGTCTCAATCCTGATACTCTAAAATTCGATTCTCTTCGAGTCGACGAAGGTATGAAGATCAAAAGAATGGACAAATCACACGGATCTCGATTTGCTCGTGGTCTAAAAGTCAAACGACACAGCCGTATAGAAATTATTGTTAAAGGGGAAACTCAATAATATGGGACAAAAAATTAATCCTATTGGATTCAGACTAGAACAAATCAAAAACGGCCCAGAGTGGCAGTCTTCATGGTATGCCGGTGCCAAAGATTACGGTTCTCTTTTAATCGAAGACAAAAAAATTAGAGATTATGTCCAAAAGAAATTATATTCCGCTGGTATAGTCGCTATCAGAATCGAAAGATCCACCAAGAAAATAAAATTACATCTAATTGTTTCTCGCCCTGGCTTAGTCATTGGCCGTGGTGGAAAAGAATTAGAGACCATCAAAAAAGATCTCCAAAAATTAATTGGCAAACAGAACAGCAAACTCAACATCGATATCCAAGTCGAAGAATTCAAATTAGTTGATCTTTCTGCCAAATTAATCGCTGAAAAAATTGCCTATCAACTATCCAAAAGAATGCCTTACCGACGTGTCATCCTCTCCGCCATGGAAAAATCTATGGCTGCCGGTGCCAAAGGTGTTAAAATTATCCTCGGTGGTCGTATCAATGGTGCCGAAATCTCCCGAAGAGAAAAATTTTCCCAAGGTAAAGTACCATTGTCCACACTCAGATCAAAAATTGATTATTTTGAGTGCCCATCTCTCACCAGATCAGGTTACATCGGAGTTAAAGTTTACTTATGCTTAGGCTAAAATACTACTATGCTTCAACCATCAAGAACAAAATATCGTAAACAATTCAGAGGCAGAATGAGAGGTCTTTCCAAAGGCACTCTCGTCACTTTCGGTGACTATGGTCTCAAAGCTAACGAATGTGGCTGGATCACCGCCAACCAGATCGAAGCTGCTCGTCGCGCCATCTCTCATTACACCAAAAGAAACGGCCGTATGTGGATCCGTATCTTTCCCGACAAGCCTTTCACTGAAAAAGGTGCTGGTGCTCCATTGGGTGCTGGTAAAGGTGATGTTAAGGGTTATGTTGCCGTCATCAAGCCAGGTAAAGTCATGTTCGAAATTTCTGGCGTTACCGAGGCCGATGCTCGCGAAGCCATGCGACTCGCTGCTGCCAAACTTCCCTTGGTTACTTCAGTAGTTAAACGTAAATAAATACACAAATTATGAAAAAAACTGATAAAATTACCCTCAGGGAAAAATCGGCAGAAGAGCTCAACAAACTTCTTTCCGACACTCAAAAACAACTGGTCGAGTCAAAAGCTAAATTAGCTTTGGGAAATCTCAAAGACTCATCCTTGGTTGGTAAATTGAGATATCAAATTGCCCTTATCAAGACTTTAATAAGTAAAGCAAAGTAATTTATGGCCAAAAAAATAGATACTACTACAACCAACACCGGAAAAACATTCATTGGAAATGTTACTTCCGACAAGATGAACAACACTATTGTTGTGGTCATGGATTACAAGAGCCGTCACCCTCTCTACAAAAAGATCGTTAAACAGCGCAAGAAAATTTACGCCGAAAACAATCTTAATGCTCAAATTGGTGATTCCGTCAAAGTCATGGAATGCCGACCTTTAAGCAAGCTCAAAAGATTCACTACATTAGAAATTATCAAAAAAGCATAACTCTTTGTTCTCAAAGACTTTAGACTTTAGACAAAAATATGGTTCAACTAAGATCAATTATCAAACCAGCCGACAATACCGGTGCTAAAAGCATCATGGTCGTTCATGTCTACAAAGGATCTTTCCACAAGAAAGCCGGCATAGGTGATATTGTTTTGGGAGTTGTCAAAGACGCAATCCCAAATGGCATGGTCAAGAAAAAAGAAAAGGTCAAATTAGTCATCGTCCGTACCAAAAAAGAAATTGGTCGACCCGATGGTTCCTACATCAGATTCTCCGATAATGCTGGCGTCGTCATCGATGGTGCCAACAATCCTCGCGGAACCAGAATCTTTGGCCCAATCGCTCGCGAAATCAAAGATTTAGGATTTAATAAAATTGCCTCCATGGCTAAAGAGGTCTATTAATACTATGAAAATAATCAAAGGCGATACCGTCAAAGTCATTTTAGGTAAAGATAAGAGTCGTACTGGTGAAGTCCTTGCCGTCTTTCCCAAAAAAGATTCAGTCCTAATCAAAGGCTTAAATATCTTCAAAAAACATATCAAAGCAACCCGCGATCAACAGGGTGGCATTATTGAAAAAGAAAGAGCCCTCCATGCTTCCAAAGTTATGGTTGTTTGCCCTTCCTGCAAGAAAACTACTCGTGTTGCTTACCAGCTCGACAATGCTGGCACCAAAACCAGAATTTGTCGTCACTGTAAATCCATGTTATCCTCTAAAGTTTCCAAATAACTATGTTAAGAACTATTGCTAAAACTGATATCAACCAAAAAGTTACCCAACTTATTGGTCAGGGCAGAAATCCTCTTTCTATGCCCAAGCTTACCAAAGTAGTCCTCAACTATCGCGTCACCGAATCTCGCGATAGCCAAGAATCACTCAAAGCTGCCGAAGAAGAAATAATGGCTATTTCTGGTCAAAAGCCAAAACTAACCCGATCCAAAAAATCAATCGCTGCTTTCAAACTTCGTCAAAACGAACCAATGGCCTACAAAGTCACTCTTCGCGGCGATCGAATGTACGATTTCATCGAAAAACTTTTCAATCTCGTTCTTCCTCGTCTTCGTGATTTTAGAGGTATGCCTCTCTCTGCCTTCGACAACGCTGGCAACTACAACCTCACCATCATGGATCAAACTTATTTCCCCGAAATCGATTTGGATAAAGTCACCAAAATTCGACCTCTCCAAATTACTCTAGGCGTATCTGCTTCTTCCAAAGATGAAGCAAAAATGTTACTATCAGCCCTAGGATTTCCATTTGAAAAAGAATAAATATGGCAACCAAAGCAAAAATAGCCCGAGAAAGCAAAAAACTAAAATTTAGTACTCGACATCACAATCGATGCCAAGTTTGCGGTCGTCCACGAGGATTTATTAGATTTTTTGGCCTTTGCCGACTTTGTTTCCGCAAAATGGCCCACCAGGGTGTCCTTCCTGGAGTTAAAAAAGCCAGCTGGTAAACAACTATGAATTATCCTATCGCAGATTTCTTAATTAGAGTTAAAAACGGTTACAAAGCTGGTAAGAAAACTATTTCTTCACCTTCCTCAAATTTCCGTCAATCGGTCGCCGAAGTTCTCAAAAAATACGGCTACATCAAAGATTTTTCAGTTGAAGGCGATGTTAAAAAAGTCATCAACATCGATCTTTCTTATGCTGGCAACACTCCTGTTCTTTCGGATATGAAAATTCTTTCCAAGCCAGGACGCCGACTCTACTCAACCTCTCAATCACTACCTTGGGGTAAAACTCCAAAGTCATTAATAATTATTTCAACCTCCTCCGGCATCATGTCCCAAAAGGAAGCCTATTCCAAAAAGCTCGGAGGCGAATTAATTGCCGAAATTTGGTAAACGATTATGTCAAGAATTGGAAATAACCCCATTACTATTCCTCAAGGCGTTACAGTCACTGTCGACAAGACTCAAGTCAATGTCACCGGCCCCAAAGGAACACTCAATCTCAACATTCCTGTTCAGATTAAAGTTGAAGTCAAAGACGATCAAGTTGTCGTCTCCCGACTTTCCGAGAGCAAACCTACCAAAGCCAACCACGGTACCACTCGTGCTCATATCAACAATATGGTCAATGGTGTTGTCGAAGGCTACAAAAAAGAACTTGAAGTTCGAGGCACAGGTTACAAAGCCTCCGTTTCCGGCGACAAACTCACTGTTTTAGCAGGTTACATTCATCCTGTTGTCATCACCGCTCCTCAAGGCATTCAATTTGCCGTTGCTGAAGATACCAAAATTACCGTTACTGGCATCGACAAAACCGTCGTCGGTCAAGTCGCCAGCAACATCCGCAAGATCAGAACTCCTGAGCCATACAAAGGTAAAGGTATTAGATATTCAGATGAGGTCATCAAGCTCAAAGCTGGTAAAACAGCCAAAGCCTAATCACAACTATGATTCAGCATAATTCAAAATTAAGAAGACTATCCAGAATTCGTGCCAAGATTTCCGTCAACATCGGAATTCCACGACTTTCGGTCTTCCGCTCAAGTAAACACATTTGGGCTCAGATTATCGACGACAAACATGGCAAGACTCTCGTCTCCACCTCATCCAAGACTCTCAAGGATGTCAAAGGTACCAAGACCGAAATTGCCCGAAAAGTCGGTGAAGTCGTTGCTACCTTAGCAAAAGACAAAAAAGTTTCTCATATTAGATTTGATCGCGGTAACTATCGTTACCACGGTCGCATTAAAGCTTTGGCCGAAGGTGCCAGAGACCAAGGTTTAAAATTCTAAAAGTATGCCAAAAATGGATCCCCAGACAAATTTACCAGCTCAACCTGAATTCATCGAAAAAGTAGTTCAGATCAAACGCGTTTCCAACAAAACCAAAGGTGGAAATCAAATTTCATTTACCGCTCTCACTGTCTCTGGCGACAAAAAGTCAAAAGTCGGTGTTGGTCTTGGTAAAGCCAAAAGCGTTGCTGATGCTATCCAAAAATCAATCAAGAAAGCTCGCAAGAACATGATCGAAGTTCCTATGATCAATGGCACTATTCCTCACGAAGTCAAACTCAAATACAAAGGTGCTACCGTCCTCATCCGTCCTGGAAAAGAGGGAAGTGGTCTCATCGCTGGCGGCCCAGTTCGTGCCGTTGTCGAAGTTGCCGGAGTCAAGGATATTGTCTCCAAAATCGTTGGATCAAAAAATAAATCTTTAAATGTTTGGGCTACTCTCCAAGCTCTCTCCATGCTCAAGAAGTAATCACTATGGAAACTCTAAACAACTTAACCAAAACAACTACTAAATCTCAAAAGAGAGTCGGCCGAGGCTATGGTTCCGGAGTTGGTGGACACACCACAGGACGTGGCGCCAAAGGCGACAATGTTCGTGGTAAGACCAAACTAACTTTCGATGGTTCCAAAATCAAGAAAAGCTGGATCAAAAGACTCCCTTTCCTTCGTGGTAAGCATCGTCTCGAATCTCAAGCCGATAAAGTAGTTTTCAATCTAACTCAAATCGATTCACTCTACAAAGCTGGCGAAACTGTCTCCGTCGAGACTCTCATTGCCAAAACCAAACTCTCTCAAAGAGATCTTGGCACCAATGTTAAAATTTTAGCCTCAGGTGAGCTTACCAAAGCTCTTACCTTCAAAGCTTTGAGATTTTCCAAAACTGCTCAGGCCAAAATTTTATCAGCCGGTGGTAAGATAGAGTAATGAAAAAAATTGCTTCATTATTCAATCTCTACGTCGAGGGTCTAAGAACTCCTCTCCTAAGGCAAAAATTCCTGTTTACTTTTGCGGTTTTAGTTGTCTTTAGATTAATTGCCCACATTCCCGTCCCTGGTGTCAATCTTGGTTTGCTCAAGAGCTTTTTTGCCCAAAATCAGCTTCTTTCCCTTCTCGACATTTTTTCTGGTGGTACTTTGGCTAATTTTTCTATTGCTGCTCTAGGCCTCAATCCCTACATCAACGCCTCCATCATGATGCAACTTCTTGGTATGGTTATTCCTTCCTTCGAAGAACTTCGAAAAGAAGGGGAGTATGGTCGCCAAAAATTAAACCTCTACACTCGTATTGCTACTATTCCTTTGGCTATGGTTCAGGCTTTGGGTATGTATGGTATTCTCCGTTCCCAGAACATTATTACAGGCCTCAATGTCTTTACTGTCGCCGCCCTGGTTGTCTCCATGGTCGCTGGCACCATGATTATGATTTTCCTTGGTGAACTCATCAATATGTATGGTGTTGGCAATGGTGTTTCCCTCATTATTTTTGCTGGTATCATCTCCCGACTTCCTGTCTCCGCTATTCAAACCTTCTCAGTCACCGACATGGCCGATCCTCAAACCATGGTCAATCTTCTAGTCTTTGTTGGTATTGCCATCCTTATGGTCGTTGGCATCGTTTACGTCGAAGAAGCCGTGCTTCGTATTCCCGTTCACTATGCTCGCCGAGCCCAGGTTACCTATCTACCAATTAAAGTCGACACTGCCGGCGTCATGCCCATCATCTTCGCTGTTTCCTTGGCTTCTATTCCCTCGCTTTTGGGCCAGTATCTATCCCGAATTCCCCAGCCGCAAATCAATGCTATTGCTTCCTTCTTCTCTCGCTACTTTAGTTCTACTTCTTATCTCTATTCTCTCTTCTATTTCATTCTCGTCATTGGCTTCACTTTCTTCTATACCTCAGTTGTCTTTAAACCCAAAGAAATTGCCGAAGAGCTTCGCAAATCGGGTGGTTTCATTCCTGGTATTCGTCCTGGCCTATCCACTGAAAAGCGACTCAAATATCTTTTGGATAGAGTCATTGTCATCGGTGCTGTTTTCCTAGGTGTCATTGCCGTCACTCCATCTATCGTCCAAAACATGACCGGCATCACCACTCTCACCATTGGCGGTACTTCAGTTCTCATCGTTGTTTCCGTCATCATCGAGCTTACCCGCAAAGTCGAAAACGTCGTCCAAATGTACCACTACGAGAAATTGTCCTACTAATCTGCTAATATTAAGCCATGAAACTAAGCCAGTACGAGATTAAAAAAAGAAATAATTACGCTGTTCTGTCGACAGCTATGGGCCTTGGACTAATGAGTTTTGCAAAGATTTTTGACAATGATACTGCCACTTACGTATTCTATGGTCTTGCCATTATTTGCTATCTGATTTCAATATTCTATGCTCTGTCCACCTACTTTAAATCTCTAAAGTGATAGTCTGTATCTGCATGACAAACTAATTTTGATCTGCTATCTTAACTTGTATGTCACTAAATCTATTCATCATCGGTGCCTCTGGTTGTGGCAAATCCACCCAAGCCAAAAAAATTGCCGAAAAATACAATTTATCTCATTTTTCCACCGGTCAACTCCTTCGCGATGAAATCGCTTCCCAATCCCAGCTTGGCCTAGATGCCAAAAGCTACATCGACCAAGGTCAGCTTGTCCCCGACGACATTGTCTTCGCTATTCTTGTCCAAAATCTCCAAAAAGTCGACAATCGCGATTTTATCATCGATGGTTTCCCAAGACTTCTCAATCAAGGCCAATATATCGAAAAATATTTAGCCAACAAAGGCCAACCTCTCGATTTAATTATTCATTTGGATGTTACTGTTGAAGAAATCCAAAAACGCCGCGCCGATAGGGGAGACGACTTTCAAGATGCCAACCGCACCGACAATACCCCCGAAGCCATTGCTTCCCGCCAAAAATTCTACGACGACAACAATGGTCCCATTATGGACTATTTCCAGGCCAAATCAAAATTATTTAGAGTCGATGGCAATCGCCCCGTCGAACCCATCTTCGACGACATCGTCGTGGCAATTGATAAACTAAAATAATAACGTGCCCAAAATCATCTTCAACTACAAAATCTGCGACAAAGCCCCAGAATGTGGTGGAATTGCGAATTGCCCCAATCATGCCATAAGTTTCGACAACAAATTAAAGCGTCCAGTTTGGGACGAATCAAAATGCAGCTTCTGTCTTCGTTGTACTATGCCAGATTCTTGTCCCGTTGGTGCCATCATGTATGCCGCCGACGAACAGCAAGAAAAACTTATCCTCGACACCATTGCCTCCGACCCTGTCACAGAGGATTGGTTGTGGCTTGAACGCTACGGTACCTTTCCTGGACAAACACAGCCACTAGCCACTATTCTAAATCTTAGTAATATCAATTATGTCTTATCCGACTCCGGTACAAAACTAGTCGACATCTGGCATCCTGATTTCGTCGATTGTCGGCTCCATTCACCTCTTTTTTCCGATCTAATTCATGGTAAAGACGTCCCAATCTACAAGCTAAATGCTCAAGATTTTCCCCAATTAGCCTCACAACTTGGTGTCACTAGCTTTCCCACTCTCTTTGTGTACAAAAATGGCCAAATTATCTTTACCCATACCGGATATGTCAAAAAAGACAGTATTTCTGATATAATCCAAAAGATTAATAAGTTAATCTAGTTTAAAAACAACCAATCTAAATGAAAGAACCAACTGTCCGAGGTGTTGTCACCGAGGTCCTACCCAACTCACTTTACCGCGTCAAACTCGACGATGGCAAGCTAATCTTGGGTCATTTAGCCGGAAGATTACGCCTAAATCACATTCGCGTATTAGCTGGCGACTCTGTCTCCCTAGTTCTTTCCCCCGACGGCGACAAAGGTCGTATCGTCTATAGGGGATAATTTGAATTTACTCTTTGATATTCCCAACAACTTAGGGTACAATATTCAAGTCTCTTTTAGGTCAATATATATTTGACGTCCAATGAAAGTACAAGCAAGTATCAAAAAACGCTGTAAAAACTGCAAAATCGTTATCCGCCGTGGATTAAGGCGCGTTATTTGTTCCACCAAAAAACATAACCAAAAACAAGGTTAAATAAATATGAGAATAGCCGGTGTTGATATTCCAGACAACGAAAGAGCCGAAATCGGACTCACTCGTTTTTTTGGCATTGGTCGAACCAATGTCATTGAATTAGCTTCAAAAGCAGGTATTGCTCTCAATACTCGAATCAAAGATTTAACCCGCGACGAAGTCGGAAATCTCATGAAAGCCTTGGAATCCTTTAAAGTCGAAGGTGACCTCAAAAAAGAAATTAGAGAAAATATCGATCGTCTTAGAGCCATCAAAAGCTATCGTGGCATCCGCCACATAGTTTCTCTTCCTGTCCGTGGTCAACGTACCAAATCTAATTCTCGTACCCGCAAAGGTAAGAAGAAGACGGTCGGATCACTTACCAAAGAGGCTTGGGCAAAGATCGAAACTCAGCAAAAAGCTGCTGCCAAGTAATTTAATAAATAAATATTTATGGCTGATACATCCAAATCAAAAACTACCAAAAAAGTCACCAAAAAAGTCTTCAAAAACATTGCTGAAGGCCGACTTTACATCAACTCAACATTCAACAACACTCTCGTTTCCGTCACCGACGACAAAGGAAACGTTCTCACTTGGGCTAGCTCCGGAAGCATGGGCTTCAAAGGTGCCCGAAAGTCCACTCCTTATGCCGCCACTACTGCTATCGAAAAAACTCTCGAGGAAGCCAAAAAGCACGGGATCAAAAAACTCGCTGTTTTCCTCAAGGGTCCTGGTGTAGGACGCGATGCCGCACTTCGTTTCCTTCGTACCAAAAGAGATTTCGATGTGGAAATGATCTCCGATATTACTCCCGTTCCCCACAACGGTCCAAGACCTCCAAAACAGAGGCATGTTTAATTTATAAATTCTATTTAATATTAAAAATTACCATATATGTCTCGAGCAACTCTAGATACAAAATGCCGACTCTGCCGAACCGAGGGTGTTAAGCTCTATCTCAAAAATGAGAGATGCTTATCGCCAAAATGCCCAATCGAAAAGAAAGGTGCAGTTTCCCCCGGTATGCATGGCGCCAAAAGAGCCAAAAAACCAACCGATTACGGAATTCAGCTTCGTGCCAAGCAAAAAGCTAAAAGAATTTACGGTGTCCAAGAAAAACAATTCAAAAACTACTACCTCAAAGCCAAAACTCTTTCTGGTCTAGTTGGTGAGAATCTTTTGGTCTTATTAGAGCGACGCTTAGACAATGTCATTTACGTCACTGGTTTGGCTCTTTCTCGTTCTCATGCCAAACAACTAATCTCCCACAAACAATCTTTTGTAAACGGCAAGCAAATCAACATCCCTTCTTACACAGTTAAGATAGGAGATGTCATTACCGTCGATGACACCGTCATCAAAAACATGGGCGACAAGGCTAATTTCACCAAAAAGGATTTTGCCATGCCGTCTTGGTTGCAAATGGACAAATCATCTAATTCGATTAAAGTAATTGCCTTCCCCACCAGGGATAGCATTACCAAAGAAATCGATGAAAATTTAATTATTGAATACTACTCAAGGTAGGAGGTCAGCTTGATCGATACTAGCAAATTCAATATCAAAACAATTGAATCCACTCAAAATTATGGAAAATTTGAGATGGGTCCTCTATTTGGAGGTTTTGGTCACACTTTAGGAAATAGCTTAAGAAGAATTCTTCTTATCACCATCCCTGGAGCCGCCATCACCAGAATTAAAATAGACGGAGCCAATCATCTTTTCACCACCCTCAACGGTGTTAAAGAAGACTTAGTTGAATTATCACTAAATCTTAAGAAAGTTAAATTCTCCTACGATAAGGACGAACCTATCAAGCTCACTCTCGAGAAAAAAGGTGTTGGTGTTGTCACCGCCGCCGACATTTCCCAGCCTGAAGTTTGTAAAGTTTCCAATCCCGATCAAGTCATCGCCACCATCACCGATCCTAAGACCACTCTTAGCATCGAAATCACTGTCGAAAGTGGAGTTGGCTACACCATGGCTCGCGAACAAAAAACCGATGTTGTTGGTGAAATCATTCTCGATGCTACTTTCACTCCTATTCTCAAGGCCAACTACCAAGTTGAACCTACTCGTTTAGGTAAGAAAAGCAATTACGACAAATTAACCATGGAAATCTGGACCGACGGTTCTGTCGACCCTCTCTATGCTCTTAAATTTGCCGCCAAAGACATGATCAATTCTTTATCTCAAATCGTCGACCCCAAGGATTTTGAAGAAGAAGTCGTCACTATCTCTTCCGGTCCTGTTTCTCAGGGTTCGGACATCTCCATCGAAGAAATCGAACTTCCTCTCCGTGTCACCAATGCTCTCAAGAAAGCTGGATTCGGTACCATCGACAGTCTTATCAAGGCCGGTCGACTCGAAGTCAGCAAAGCCAAAAATGTTGGTGAAAAATCGTTAAAGATTATTGATGCCTGGCTCAAAGAGCGTGGCTTTTCCTGGAAATAACTATGTTACATCGTATCTCTGGCAAAAAATTAGGCCGTACCAGCAATCAAAGAAAAGCTCTCTTCAATGGGTTAGCTAAATCTTTGTTCACTTACGGTTCCATCGAAACAACCAATGCCAAAGCCAAGGCTGTTATTCCCTTAGTCGAAAGATTAGCCAACAAAGCTATCAAGGGTGATCTCAATGCTCATCGTCAGCTTTTTGTTGTCTTCCAAGACCGACACTTCGTTGGTGCTGTAGTTGCCAAAATGAAAGAAGTTTTTGGCACTCAAACATCCAACTTCACCGTTGTCAAAAAAGTCAAACACCGACAGGGAGACGATGCTCTCATCGTAAAACTTTCCTTAGTCAAACCTTACTCTCTTGATCTCTCCAAAAAAGCTGAAGTCAAGACCGAAGAAAAAGCTACCAAAGCTCCCAAAAAAGCTCCAAAAGCTACTGTTAAAAAAGTCAAAAAGACTACCGATAAGGAATAAATAATATGTCATTTCAAAAAACTACCACATCCAAAGGCAGCAACGTCGACCGTAAATGGCACCTCATCGATCTTGAGGGTATGACTTTGGGCCGAGCTTGTACTCAAATGGCTACTCTTCTCATGGGTAAAGGTAAAGCTACTTTCTCTCCTCATGCCGATGAAGGCGACTACGTCATTGCCATCAATGCTTCCAAAATCCAAGTCACCGGACGCAAACAAAAACAAAAAATGTATGTTCATTATTCTGGATTTGCCGGTGGACTCAAAGAGTTAACTTTCGCCGAACTCATGGAGAAAGATCCTCGAAAAGTCATTAGCATTGGTGTTTACGGCATGCTTCCCAAGAACAAACTTCGCGATATCAGAATCAATCGATTAAAAGTTTTCGTTGGGGAGACTCATCCTTACGCAGAAAAACTTAAATAATTATGGTCAAGACTAGTACAAAAAAATACACCTACGCAGTTGGCCGACGACGATCCGCCGTTGCCACCGTCAAACTTTTCTCCGGAAAAGCTGAAAGCACCGTTAATGGAACCGATGTCGCCAAATATTTTCCTGGTGAATTAAATAAGCTAACCTATACTCGTCCTTTCACAGTCACCGACACCGATGGAAAATTCTATTTCCAAGCCAAAGTCACCGGTGGTGGCACCAATGGCCAAATAGAAGCTCTCACACTATCCATAGCCCGTGCTCTCAGACTTTTGGACGAAACCGCTTACGCAGCTACTCTCCGTGCCGAAAATCTTCTCTCTGTCGATTCTCGTGTCCGTGAGCGTCGCAAGGTTGGTACTGGTGGTAAAGCTCGCCGAGCCAAGCAATCACCAAAGCGTTAAACAATTCTTGTTTTCACTTTACCCCTCCTCCTCGGAGGGGTTTTTGTTTACAATAGCCTATATGTCAATTTTAGATTCAATTATCCTGGCCATCGTCCAAGGTGTTACCGAGTTTCTTCCTGTCTCTTCTTCGGGTCATGTCACCCTCATTTCTTCTCTGCTGGGGCTCAATCCTTCTTTGGAACTCAATATCTTTCTCAATACCGCCACTCTCTTTTCTGTTCTCTTTTTCTTCCGAAAAGATATCAAAGAATTTTTCCAAAAATTACCCTATATCATCGTCGCTTCCATTCCTGCCGTCCTGGTTGGATTCTTGGCCAAAGATTATATTGAAAATATTTTTTCATCCACCGACTATCTCCCAATATTTTTCCTTATCACTTCTGTAATTCTGACTCTCACCAAGTTCCTACCTTCTCGCTCCCAGCCTCTCAGCTATCCCAAAGCCCTCCTCATCGGCATTTTCCAAGCCATGGCCATTCTTCCTGGCGTTTCCCGCTCTGGTTCGACCATCTTTGCCGCATTAGCCATGGGTCTATCTCCTCTCGACGCTTTTAAGTTTTCTTTTTTCCTTTTTATTCCTGCCTCTTTTGGTGCTCTGCTTTTAGAGCTCAAAGATATTTCTTCCATCACTCCTTTTCTTAGTTTTCCCTATCTAGTTGCCTTTGTCGTCACTTTCTTTGTTGGTGTTATTTCACTTCAACTTCTTCGCAAAGTTCTCGCTTCTCATCATTTCTGGGTTTTTGCTCCCTATGTCTTCATTCTTTCCCTCGTTCTCTATCTAAATCGCTTCTAGCATTCGCCTAGTTTGCCACTTAGTTTGTCCATCATCACTTTCTTAAAAGTCATCGATGTCTTATTCATCATCTTTCTATGAATCTTTGTACTGTCTGTTTTTGTTTGATTTGTTTCAACTTTAATTAAAACGTCGTTGTCGTTAACTTTCATATTTTTGTGCTTTAAATAATCAATCCAGAATCTTGACTGTCTTTTGCTTCGATTTTTCTCCGTGGTCAATTAGTACCCGGTTCTTAGCTACACCCAAGTCTTTAGCTATTAATTCTATCAGTTTGGAGTTGGCTTTGCCATCCACAGGTGGTGTCGACACACTTATTCTCCAATTGTTTTCCGTATCCTTAATTATCTCGTTCCTTTGGCTGCCGGTTCTCACTCGTATGTTTATTACCATGCCATATTATATCAATTTTTGCCCAAAACATAAATAAATCTATAACCCAGCATTCTTAACGTTCCGAGTTAGATTCACATTGGCTGTTGCCAGCACCAGATGGCTAATCGAAATTGAAATCAAATCCTGGTAGAAGAAAAACGCCAACCCGTACACCAGCCCCAAAAGAAATGTAAAGAATACAAAATATCTGTTCTTCAAAAACAAATGAGAAAAAGAGAAAACAAATGATGTCAAAAGCACGTAGAGAATTAAATTGTCCCATCCCAATTTTGCAAACACCGCCATCTCAAATCCTCGACTGTTAATTTCCTGCAGTGGTACCGACACTAATGCATAAAAAATAAAACTTGCATACATTCCGCTATCTTTATTAACATTTAGTTTAATTTTGTTTTTCGAATCTACTAGTCCGCACACAATAAGTCCCGCCGCTGTAATCAAACTATACACCACTGCCGACTCCATGCTTGGCCATCTAAATCCCATCATTCCCAAATCCAATTTAAAATACCAAGAGTATTACTATCAGAGAAAGAGAAGCTAGAGATCATAGAGAAGAGGAAAGAACTCGGCATTGACTCACTGGTAGACTCACTGATGATTGATGACCCAGAGTTAACCAGAGAATCAGCAG
>QKGR01000020.1 GCA_003250375.1 Candidatus Shapirobacteria bacterium
CTTCTCTCCTTTGCTAAAGTTATCCACAGTAACTATATCATTGTGTATCATGTATCAAACTATATCACCTGTGAAAATTATAGGACATTTTGTGAAAACTAAAGTAATATTATAGGACATTTTATTATAGGACACTTCCCCACTCCGCCTACCCCGCCCTAATTTTTTACCGCATAAATCAGCAATATTTTTATTTATATTTAATTAGTTTAGCTTCAGTATCGATTCAAAACTTTCCAATAATCACTTTTAATATATACTCCCTTCGGGAAGCCGTAGCCTTGGCGCAGGCTCCCCTCTCCCTCTACCCTATTTTCCAGGCTAAAAATCAATATTAAGCCTATACATAGGCATAATTAAGTTTATCTCCACCTCGTCAGTAGTACTATAGCCAAAAGAATCGCCACACCCACCCACAAGTATCCCGTCCAAGTCTTTTTGAACAACCGACCCCTCATGTCAGCCTGCAAAAGTCCGGTAATAATATAAATAACCAACACCAAAAATATCGAACCCTTAAACACACCTACTGGCCAAAATGAGAAAGCTACCGCCATTTGGGACATAATAATCGAAGGCACAGCTACATAGGAAAACATATTCAAACTCTTTCCATCATCCTCCGAATCGATCGTTACTGCCCAAAAATTGTACAAGAACAAACCCATGGAAACAATCAAGGTAGCCACCCCATTAATAATAAAATTGAATTTAAACGACAGCAGAGAATCGAACAAAAAGAAAGCCACTCCCAACAGCAGTATCAACGAAGTCGTATAGGCCGCTCGGTACAAAGGCACCGTCTTGTAGCCAATAGCCACAAAAAAGATATTCTCCACCAGAAAAATAAAATAACAGACTATCCCAAACAACAAACTCATCAAAATCAACACTGGCAAAGGTAAGGGCAAAATCACCAAAAACAAACCAAATCCCACAAACCAACCCAAAGGCATCAGAACTGGCACAATCTTAAAATACATCGATTTTTCCCAAATAATTCCCAAGCCAAACCAATAGAAAAAGAAAAGTAATACCACTTCTACCATCAAAGCATAGTACCTAGCCTCAAATGGTAGAGTAATGAACAAAAAGAACGTTATTCCCGAAAGAACAGAAGAAATTAAGTATCGAAGCCTTTTAGGCATATTTTATATATAAGTTAACCTTATTTTTCCTCATAATTAAAGCCAGCAAATACTCCAATCACATCATCATGCTCTTCAAGCAAATCAACCAAATCGAGCACTTTGTTCAATTCATCTTCGTTGGCCAACATTATGCTATTAATTGGCTTCATAACCCAAGCAGCACTTTCCACCGATTTTCCCATCTCTTCAAGTTTACTTTTCACCTGATGTAAGCTCGATGGTTCGGTATACACCACTTTTCCTTCAGAATCTTCCACTCCCAAATCGATCACTTCCATCAATTCTTCCTCAGTCAATTCATCTTCCAACTCAATCTCACCTACTTTTTTAAATTGAAAAGCCACACTTCCTTCTTCTCCAAGAACACCACCATTATCCTTCATCATAAATTTAATCTCACCCAAAGTTCTATTTTTATTATCCGACTCAGCTTCAATCATCATCGGCACTCCAGCTGGTCCATAACCCTCAAACATAAAGCTCTGCAAATTAGCTTTTCTGCTCTCAAAGTTCTTCAACAATCTCTCAATATTTTCTTTCGGCATATTGGCCGATTTTGCCTTCTCAATGGCCAATTTCAATCCTAAATTGCTTTCAATATTGGTGTTTCCACCACCCATACGTATGGCCGTAAGAATATTTTTAGAAACTTTTGTAAAAGCCTCGGATCTTTTTTTGTCCTGAGCTCCTTTGCGATTTTTAATGTTCGCCCATTTTGAATGTCCTGACATTGTGAATCTTTAGTTAAAATCTGGAAGCCTTAAGGCGATAAATTTTGCCTTAAGATTCCATCCCGATGAGCATAACGACATCGGAACGATAATGATTAGTTCACGTATTTTAACATCGAAGCGAAGCTTTTGCCCATATTCATCTCAATTTCCATTTCATCAAAGCCCTCATCCTCCCTAAAATCGCAGCCCCAAAAAACCTTTCTTAGTATTCCCATAGTGTATGAAGCTTTAGCTTCTTTCCCAAAGACAATTTCACACTCGTTTTCATCCACCTCACCTGTCTCCAAGCCCACCACCACAATTCCGGATGCCTCCATCTTGTTGGCCAGCCACGAGGCCAGGCCACCAATACCACTGTTGTTCCGCAATGTCAGCCTGTATTCCTCATCAACCAAGCGATTGTCAGCAAAATCCCTAGGCAATGTTTCGGCCATATTAGGGTTATCTTTTATTTCCCCACTTTCCATTTCTTCGTTGTAGAGCATGTCCTTGGCCATCGATCTATATTTCAAATAATTTTCCAATCCAATCCCGGCGCACAAATCCGAAAAATTCTGCCAATTATCAATTTTATCGTCTTTCAGCACCACATCCGGCCAGAAGCCAAAATTATAATAATACACATAGTTCAGATAATCATTTTTACCCTCACTTTTCAGCAATTTTTCTACTTTCCCCGCCATATAGTCTCCATACCCAAAAGGTACCCACACTTTCACTTCCCTATCGATTTTCATCACATTCACCATTCTTCTTTCTGGCGAAATGGCTACAATTCCCATACCATTTTCTCCAATAATCCCAATCCTCAAATCATCTTTTCCATTCCAGTTTGGATATCCCTGCCTCAGCCGCAGCAAGCCCAGCACCAGTAGTGCACACACTCCAAGCACTCCAATCCCAATCCAGCTATACTTTTTCATAATTCCTCAAAGCTTCTTTTAATTCATTTGGCAATTCTGCCTCAAATACCACTTTCTTTTTGCTTCCTGGATGTTCAATTTCCAATCGTTTGGCATGCAAAAATGGCCTACCAATCCACTCAAACATTTCCCCACCATAAGTTCTGTCCCCTACCAATGGCCATCTTAAATACGAAAAATGCACTCTAATCTGATGGGTTCTACCTGTCTTTAGGTTAATTTCCACCAACGAATAAATTTTATTCCCCAGTTTATATTTTTGAATTGTCCTAAAAATCGTCCACGCCTCCTTTCCATCCTCCGACACTCCCCATTTCCCAAATCCATATTTCGATCTTTTAATCGGCACCTTAATTTCCCCATCCATCACCGTATCGCCCCCAATCAACGCCACATAAGTCTTTCGCACCTTCCTCTCCTTAAATTGCTTTTTCAAATTCTTCTGACTTAATTCATTTTTAGCAATCACCATTATTCCCGAAGTCCCTTTATCCAAGCGATGTACGATTCCGGCCCTCTCCAGCTTCTTTGCCCACTCAAAATTTTCCCGTAAATATTCCTCAATACTATTTTCCACCTTCACTCCTTCCGAAGTCACCACTACCCCCGCCGCCTTATTAATTACCAAAATATCTTTATCTTCAAAAACTATATTTAACACTTTCTTAATTTAAACAAACTAATCAGCACTCCGGCAAAAATTAGCCAGTCGCCTAAATTATTATAAATTCCCAAGCCAGGAATTCGCCAATAATCTCGCACTCCTCCTTGGTAAATAATTCTATCAATTAAATTGACATATCCTCCCACCAACAACAAAAGCCAACTCCATTCCTTCTCTTTTACAATCCACCACCAAGTTATGGCAGGCAGACCCAACAAAAGAATAGGAACTAAAAAAACTACGTTCAATCCAAAGCTAATCCCGTAATTTGTATATAACGAATTATCCTCATGTGCAATACTCAGGAATCCATGCACCAAATATCCCCCAAAAACCGCTATTGTTAAAACAGCAAGTCTAATTAATTTATTCCTTATCTTTGGCACAATCGATACACAAAGTTGTCTCGGGTCGAACGGCCAACCTATCGGTATCAATCATTTTTCCACACTCTTCGCACACACCATACTTCCCCACCTTCAACCGAGTCAAAGCTTTTCTAAACTGAATAATTTGCTTTTGCAAAAATTTCGATTTTACCTCGGTGTCCAAATGTCCAATTTGTTCATCCACATCATCTTCCAATGAGTTTTCATTATCTCTTTCCTCATCCTTAAAGGGATCAGCATTATCAATCGACTTTTTAGTTTGATTCAATTTCTTCAATTCTTCTTCTAAAAATTTCCTAACAGGTTCCAGTATTTTGGCTGGGATGCTTACATTATTTGAATTTTTTGTCATTATTATTTAGAAACTTTTAAATTCTCTGCTATATCACCAAGCATAACCAATCCCAGCACCGAAATCAAACACCAAGCAATCAAAGCCCCCATCATCATCCAGTTTCCACCCAAAAATACCACCAATCCCAAGGATCCCAATGGAAACAGTATATTTGCCACCAAGAACAAAAAGCCTTTCTTTCCGCTTTTATACCAAGCAAAGGATCTGTACTTTCCCGACAACAAATTCACCACCACCGCCAAAAGTATCATCCACACCAACCACAACATTGCCTCGACACTAAATCCCGAGCCGATTATTTCCGCCGATAGCATCATCAGCATAAATACCACAAAAATCATCGTCATATCCTCAGCCAAGTTCCAAATTTTCCACGATCTTGAGGACAAATAGAAAAACGAAAATAACATGGCAATGAAATATCCCCCAAAATAATCGAATCCCGACTTGGTAAACACAGCCATCCAATCCCACACCGAATCGTTCCACACACCCCAGTGCACCATTCCATACACCAATCTTCCTCCGATCAAAAACATCAGCATAAACATCCAAAGATAGGACATCAATCCTTCCTCGTCGTAGTCATGTCTCAATTTTCTCCACGCCAAATACAAAAATAGCGCCACTGCCAAAATTCTCAACACAGAATAAATTACTACCATGATTTATTGTACTAAATTTCCAAAGATACTTTATCAAATACCTTCTTGTTGGTGCCGAAGGTGGGAATCGAACCCACACTCTGGGTTACAGAACACGATTTTGAGTCGTGCGCGTCTACCAGTTCCGCCACATCGGCAATATCAATTTTATTTAAACACGTAATTGAGTCGTGCGCGCCTGCCTGCCGGCAGGTCTACCAGCCACATCGGCTAATCTATAAGAACTCTTGTATTATCTCACCATCATCCAATACTTTCCATACTCAAGCACAACTCCTTAGCCAGCTGCCGAATTCTTCTCCACATCAAAGAAAGAGATTTGTTTACCGTTGAAGTACATACTAAAATCGCCCACTGGACCATTCCTATGCTTCGCCACCGAGCAAACAATTGCATCCCGCACTTCCTCATCTTCCCGACTCAAAAACATCACTACGTCTGCATCCTGTTCAATCGATCCCGACTCCCTCAAATCCGACAACTTTGGCTTCCCTCCCCTTGCCTCCATCGCACGCGACAACTGCGCCAATGCCAACACTGGCACTCTCAATTCTCTGGCCAAATTTTTCAAACCCTGCGAAATTTCCGACACTTCCTGAACCCTATTATCTCTGGTTTGTCCATGCATCAGCTGCAAGTAGTCCACCACAATCAATTTCAACCCTCTCTCGGCCTGCAATCTTCTTGCCTTTGCTCGCAGCTCAGTCACTGTCAGTCCTGGAGTATCATCAATATACAAAGGTGCTTCTGCCAACACTCCCATCGCCTCCGACAAAGAATCGAAATCTTCGTTGGACAACTGACCGGTTTTCAATTTCCACGCATCAATTAAGCCCTGTCGCACCAGCAAACGATCCACCAACTCCTCTTTGCTCATTTCCAGCGAAAACACACAGGTAGGCAATTTATTCTCCACCGACACATGTCTGGCGATGTTCAGTGCAAAGGCTGTCTTTCCCACACCAGGTCGGGCTGCCAAAATAATCAAGTTGCTATCCTGCATTCCCGCCAACAATCTATCCAAAGACCCAAAGCCTGTCTCCACCCCTCTCAGTCCATTTCCCAATTTTTGCAATTCATCCAACCTATCAAAACTTGCCGTCAGCACTTCTTTTAACGAAACGGGAATATTCTTAATATGATTTTGAGTCAAAGTAAAAATTTCCTGCTCGGCCAAATCCATCAATTCTTCCGCCGACAATGCTTCGTCAAAGGCTTTCTCACTCAATTTAGCTGCTGCCGAAATCAGTTCTCTTTTGGCTGCCAAAGACTTAATGATTTTTCCATAACTTTCCACATTTGCTGCTGTCGGCACCTCATTGGCCAGCTGAGCCAAAAACGCCTTGCCGCCAATTTTTTTCAAAAGTTTATATTCCTTCAGCTTTTCCGACACCGTCACAATATCCACCGGCGTTCTATTCTCATACAAGCTCATCATCGCCTCGTAAATCTTCCCCAAGTTTGGACTATAAAAATGTTCTGGCCTCAAAAACTCACTAATATTTAGCAATGCATCATTGTCGATTAGAATCGAACCCAGTACGCACACCTCTGCCTCGTCGGACTTTGGTGGCAATTTTATTACATCACTCATTGTTTTTATATAATTACTTTAGGACCACAACATCAGTACCATCGGGCAGTTCGTCTCTAGAACTAACCTTAAGAGATTCAATTGCTTCATTTCCTTCCTTATCCGCAGCATCCAAAAAATTAACCAAATCACTTTCACTTTCTTCATATCCAAAAGGAATTACATAATTTGCGCCCCATTTTTTGGCCCAGTCCATTAAATTTTTACCATTCCCCAATTTCTTTCCATCCAAAGGTGCCATCAGCACATCCACATCATCGATTTTTTCTACTTTCTTATCCGACAACAAAGCATCTAACTTTCCCAAAAAGCAAACTCTAAATCCATCCACCTCAAATATATATATAGTACTACCCACCCCACTATTAATTCCCACAATATCAATCCCTCCAACTTCATACTCTCCCGGACCTCTCAAGAACACTTTTCCATCGTGCCATTCTCCAAGCATGTCTTCATCTTTATTACTCACGGCAATAATACGAGCCTCAAATTTTTTCAAATCCAATTGCTCCTTACTTGGGTTGATGACTACTGCCCCTTTCTTTCCTTTAACATAAAAAGCGTTGTTTCCTATTTTCTGAATTTCCATATTTTTATTTTAATTACGTTAACCATTTTAGCATTAATCCTAACATTAAAAAATTAGCTTGATATGTTATTATTTAAGCACATTCATGATCAAAGAACTTCTACTTGCTGTCCTTCTTGGCGCCCTGCTAGGTCTTGGTGCCACTGGTGGATACTACACTCTTCGCAACAATCAGTCAAAAGCTATTGATTCCAACAATCCATCTGTTTTATCCGAAACATCCCCTGAATCTCATAACGGCGACGAATCTCAAACCAACACCACCGACCTTCAAGAAACTACCTCAAGCCACAGTCTTACTGTCACCTCCCCCGAAAATGAAACTCTTTTTGATACTCCTGTTGCCGAAATCAAAGGCACCACCACTCCCCACAGTACTATCATTGTCCAGTCCCCTACCAAATCATATACTGCCCAAGCCGACAAAATGGGAAATTTTTCTGTCGCCAAAGTTGAACTCGAAGGTGGAATCAATTTAATTCAAGTTTCTTCCATCGACCCCAACGACAATCAAGCCGACACTGAACTTCTTCTTACCTATTCCAGCGCCAAAATCTAATTTTATGAAAAATAAATATTTCATCGTCAGCCTTTTTGCACTTTCACTATTTTCTTTCAAATCTGTCCTGGCTCAATCCGAACCAACTTCCACCCCCCTTCCTCTTCCTTCCCAAGCCGACACCACTATCACCGACGACATCGTCAAAATTCGCCAAGCCGTCCAACAAAAAGTTCAAGAAAAACTTCAAAGTATTACTGGCAGCAAAGAAACCAAAAAAGGTTGGATTGGTTCAGTCACCAATATTCAGGACACCAGGCTAACTATTAGCTTCCAATCTCAAGATCGTACTATTAATGTCGATCCCGAAGCTACTATCATCGACGACAAACGCAAAAAAATTACTCTCGACAAAATTAAAGTCGGCCAAAATATCATCGCCATGGGCGAACTTACTCAAGATGGTTCTTTGGACACCAAGCGCATAATTTTCTACGATCCCGAATCGCTCACTCGCAAAAATATCGTTGTCGGCAAAATCGCCGACATTTCCAAATCCTCACCCATCATTGTCCTAATTCCCACCAACAACAAGAATCTCCAATATCAGGTTAAGACAGATTCCAACACCAGCGTTGCCTCTGCCGATGGCTCCAAAGTCGACATCAAAACTCTCGAAGCTGGCCAAAGGATTATTGCCATTCTCAAGCAGGATGCCAAAAACCCCAACTCCTATTCCGCCATCAAATTTATCACCACAGCTACCGAAACTCCTTCCCCTACTCCCAGCACCAAAGCCGAGTAAACAAAATTAATCCCACCAAAGCTCCATTAATTTGATAAAATAGGACTGTATTTTTCATGGTGGCTGTAGCTCAATTCTTGTCCGCCTCTGGCGGAGGTTAGAGCTCTTCAACTTTGAACTATTACATGGTGGCTGTAGCTCAATTGGTTAGAGCTCTAGTTTGTGGAACTAGCGGTTGCCGGTTCAAGTCCGGTCAGTCACCCCAAAACAAATCATAATTCAGGTCTATCGTCAACAGATTTCACCAATTTTTTAAACTCCTCCATAGCACCGCTCCTTATATTACTAGGAATTCCCCAAACTTCCAGAATTTCTCCAAAAGTACTATCAACCAACACAGACT
Organism: Candidatus Shapirobacteria bacterium; assembly: GCA_003250375.1. Lineage (GTDB taxonomy): Bacteria > Patescibacteriota > Microgenomatia > UBA12405 > UBA12405 > SZUA-533. Next base: position 8,715 of record QKGR01000020.1, read on the forward strand.
CAACTATTTTCTTCCTGTCACTAAGATTAATACCTACATAATCTTTGTATAGTTTACTAAATACTTTAAAACCAAAGCTATCAGTATCATGAACCGAAATCTTCACTTTCATTAGTTCTTGTGAGTCTCTTATTTCATCAGCAAAACACGACAGTAACCCTAGCGTAGCCAATAAATTACGGTAATAAAGACTTCTAGTCCTGTTTTCTTCCATCTTCATACCAACTACTTCTGCCTCGCCAAAATCAACAAAAACTGGCTCGTTGGTCTTCTTGTTTACGATAATATTTCCCGACTTGATATCATTATGAAAAATTCCAAACGCAAGTTGAAATATTTCCCTTCCAATCATTTTTGAACAAAACATAGCAGCCTCCGCATCACTTTGCGCCAAATTACTCAATTCTGGTTGTATTGATTCAATCAAAAACTTCGTCGACCCATTCTTCTTATTACTGTTTTTTATCACAGCCATTTCCAAACTATTGAAACCAAAAACATATTCATCAAACTCAACGCCAGCAACTTCCTTAAACACTACCTTTTTGTCATCATAAGTTATTGCTTTCTCACTTATACCTAAATTACCCAAAAATGTAGTGATATCAATTTCAGAATCAGATGTTCTATCTTTAACATATACACCTACACTAAGTCCATCCATTACAACTTTCTCAACCGTCCTCTTCGAGCTCCTATTTGCTTTAGTATCCCCGTTAAAAATTCTTTCAATTGTTGATTGTCTATCCATATTTAGTTAATTATATCGCTCTCCACCATTTCTCTTTCTCCCCAAATTTTGCTATCATTTCACCAATTACGATTGTTGTTCCAAGCATATTTAAATGATTTCACCTGCTCGACCAAATTTATTTTTAATTCTTAAAACAAAAAAATACTATCTTTTTGGACTTATTTTTCTTTTCCTCGCTCTCATCTCAATTGCCCTAATTTCCACCTTTTCCTCCACCAAAAAATCTCCCGACTCTATTACCCAAAACGAAATTTTGCCCTCCCCTACCCCAATTCAATACAACTACGACATTAGCCAATACCAAATCGACACCGATTCCGACTCTCTCCCCGACATCCTCGAAGCTCCCACCAATTTAAATCCCAATCTCAACGAAATCGAGGCCTGTTATCAAAACAAATGCACCGACCCCGCCTACCAACAAGCTTATATTCCCAAGCACAACATTGTCATTATTCTCGACAGCTCCGGCAGCATGGAACAGCTCATTGGCGAAGAAACCAAAATGGCTGCTGCCAAAAAAGCCATCATTTCCTACATCAGCAAACTCAACAACCAAGCCCAGGTTGGACTCATCCAATACGGCCACCTTGGTTCCAATTCCACCAAGGACAAAGACCTCAGTTGTTCTGGTACCCAAGTTCTATCCCCCATTGGCCAGCTCAACGCCAACAACGTCAACAGTATTCTCGACCCTGTCCACTCCAATGGCTGGACCGCCATCGGCCTTGCTCTGGAAAAATCTCAAGAAATGTTTGCCGGCAAAGAAAAGGACACCAATGAAGTTTTTGTTGTCACCGACGGCGCCGAAACCTGCAACACCGACCCCATCGCCGCCGCTTCCAAATTGGCTGCTAGTTCAGCACACATCAAAGTTAATATCATTGGCTTTGCCATCAACGACGAAGAAAAAGCCGGCCTCGAAGCCATCAACAAAGCCGGACAAGGTTCCTATAGTTCTGCCAACAATTCCGCCGAACTCGAGGACATCTTCTCCCGAAATTTAAGCAACTTCACCACCCTAGTCAACGCCAACGACTGCATCGACCAGGTCCGCTCCGATCTAATTTCCTGCATCCTCAATCTCCATACCAAAATCGACTCTTTCCGCAAATCCTACATCAACAATCCCAAACTCACTCAGGCCCAAGTTAGCGCCAATGAATCTGTTTACCAATCCTACATCATCAATCTTCAAAATTTCGAAAGGGAAAAGTTCCAAGAAATCAACCAAATCAAATCCACCTTCCTCAACGGCCTCTAACCTATAATATTGACATTTTCCCTGTAATTGATACAATTAAATTATGGATACTTTAAGTCAAGTTAAACATCATCACGCCCGTACTTAAGCCGGCGGATGTCAACTTGTCTTTCAAACCCCGGCGAGCGCCGGGGTTTTTATTTATTAAATGCTAAAATCAACTATGTCAAAACAAATTCCTCAAACTCTCAAAGGATTCCGAGATTTTTTACCACCAGAAATGGTTCTGCGCAATTATATTAAAAATATATTTGTCGAAGTTTTCGAGCAGTTTGGCTACCAACCTTTGGAGACTCCCACCCTCGAATACGCCTCCACCCTACTTGGGAAATATGGTGAAGATGCCGACCGCCTAGTCTACACTTTCAATGATCGCGGCGATCGAAAAGTCGGACTTCGCTACGATCTCACCGTCCCCGTCTCCAAAGTTCTTTCCATCTATCAAAACGACATTCAACTTCCATTCAAACAATACCAAATTCAATTAGTCTGGCGCGCCGACAAACCACAAAAAGGTCGCTACCGAGAATTCATCCAATGTGAGGCCGACACCTTTGGTTCTTCCTCCCCCACTTCCGACGCCGAATATGTTGCCCTAATTTATCAAATTCTCAAAAAAATAGGCTTCTCCAAATTCATTGTCAAAATCAACAGTCGCCAAGTTCTCTTTGAGCTAATTTCTAAGTCAGGACTCGAAAAAGACAAATTTACCGTCCTCCAATCAGTCGATAAATTAGACAAGATAGGTTGGGATGGAGTAAAAAATGAGCTCGTTTTCAAATCTATCCCCAACTCCAAAATCGATCAACTTTTCGAATATATCAAACAGGCTCAGCCCGATTCTTATCTTCAGCAACTACTCGATTGTCTCCCCTCTCTTGGTGTTCCCAAAGACTACTACCAATTTGACTCCTCCATGGTCCGTGGACTCGATTATTACACTGGCCCCATCTTCGAAGTCTATATCACTCAAGGCAACATGGGAGCCGTCTGTGGTGGCGGTCGCTTCGACAAGTTAATTTCTCAGCTCGGCGGCCCCGACATTCCTGCCACCGGCATCGCCTTCGGTTTCGATCGTCTAATCGACGTCATCAAGCAACTGAATCTTCTCCCCCAACTCCCCAGTACCACTACCAAAATTTTGGTTGCCAACTTTGGCCAAGAATATCTGTCGGAATCTCTCAAACTCACCAGTTCTCTTCGCCAACAAAACATCAACACTACTTTTTATCCCGACCCCGACAAGCTTGGCAAACAATTCAAATACGCCTCCAGCATGGGAATTCCCTATGTTGCCATTCTAGGGGATGAGGAAATTAAACAAAACAAAATTACTATCAAAAATATGGACACTCGCGATCAGCAGCTTCTCAGCTTCGAAGAATTGGTCAAAAGTCTAAGCTAATCAATCCTCAATACTTTATAGCCGCTATTTTCAAAAACGGTCTTCCACTTACCCTCACTATCCCCTATCGTACGGCACAATATTGTCCCGTCTTTCGAGACGTCTTCAAATTTATACAAATCATCCACCATACAACCATTATTACTTCTATACTGGCACATAATTTTGCTCACCACCAACAGATCAATTGAATTGTCTTTCAGCACTTTATAGTAACCATCTTCCGTCTCCTTTCCGTACACTCTATACAAATCAAAGGTCTTTGCTTTATTCTCCTTATCCTCATAATAAGGATTAATCGCAATTTTTCTATCCGTCTGCAATCTAATTTGCGCCTCAATTTCCATCGGCGCTGCCAGCATCGCATCTTTGTCAGTATTCTTTTCAATCCATTCATACAATTCCCCGTTAGTATCCTTGGCATAATAGGCTCCAATCTTATTCCCCGCCATTATCAATTTAAGTTGTAAGTATGAATTAATTAGAAATAAAATCAACAAAGCTCCTACAATGTAATTCAACATCACTTTTGTCATTTGCCCTTGCCACAACTTTTCCCAAAAACTCCTCGAGAACAAAGCCGCCGCCATTATTGTCCACAAAGGTGCTGCCAGCACCAAAAACCTATTGGCCACTACCGCAAACATACTCAACACCAACCCCAATCCCAGCACTAGCATTTTTTCCTTTTTCACCCCCTTTTCTATCACCTGCCCCAGTATCCCAAACACCGCCAATGGCAGCAGCAAGCTTTTAGTAAACACCCCCAGCAAAAACATATTAATAAAATCGAAGGCCCCGCTGCACTTATACATCATCAAATGGAAATTTCCTTCCCCAACCCCCATCTGGAACAAAAAATAATCAAAAGTATGACCATAATCTCTTCCCCCAACCAACCACACCATCCCTAGTCCAATAATCAACCCCAACGCTAATTTCAACCCCAGTTTTCGATATTTTTTATTCATCACCAAAATCAACAAAGACACCAACCCTTCCGAAGCCAAAATGAACACCGAAAATTGCCAAGTTTTCAACATCAATACCAGCACCCCCAACAATCCCAAAAACTTTTTTCTACTTCCGTCCCTAAGAAATATAATTAATAAATACAACTGGCTCAACATCAGAGGAATCCCAAAATTCTCCCTCAACGCCGGCAAATACAGAACTCTAGTTCCATAATTCAAATTCAACATTTGCAGCAGCACTGCCACCCATGCCGCCAACCACGACCCAGTCAATTCATGTACTATCAAAAATACAAACCCACATCCCAAGGACTGCGCCAACAGTACACTATTCATATAAAAATCAAACTTCGACGCATCTACCACCAAATCAAGCATTCTGTACCCCTGGCTTAATACCGCCTCCGCCATCAATGGATACTTGGAAAATCCCCCAAACAAATCAATCCCCGAAGCCCAATCCTTATAATACTTATAATAAAAGGCGTTTTCCGAATACAACATCGCCTCTTTCCCCGCCTCATCCAAACGACTCAAATCATAATAATTTTGGTAATTTATCCGCAAGAACACAAAGTAGGTCAGCACTGCCACTCCAAAGCCAATAATCTTACTCCATTTCTTCATTTCCCTAATCATAAACTACTTTCTCAGCTTAAACAATTCGCTACTCACTAGTAGAATTTAGGCCTTAAATCCTCTATAATACCCTACTATGAAACAAGGCATTCATCCAAAATACAACAACGACACTCAAGTTAGCTGTGCTTGCGGCAACAAATTTAGCACTGGCTCCACCTTGGACAAAATCGAAGTCGAAGTTTGTTCGGCTTGTCATCCTTTCTACACTGGTCAACAAAAATTTGTCGACACCAAGGGTAGAATCGAAAAATTCATGGAAAAAGTCGAAATGGGAAAAGCTCACACTGCTGCCAAAGCTGCCAAAAAAGCTTCCAAGAAATCCGACACCAAAAAAGTCGAAGTCAAAGAAGAGCAACAATAGCTATTTTTTAAAAACCGTCTTAAACTTACTAAGTTTGACGGTTTTTATTTTATTTATTAACTGACATCTGAAACCTAATAATCTGAGCAACTAACTATGCCAACCATCAACCCCAACATTGCCATTCTCGAATTCCGCCAAGGCCCCGGTGGTCAAGAAGCTCAAATTTGGATGGACGACATCATGAAAATGTACGTTCGTTATGCCAACAAAGTTGGCTGGAAAGTTTCCCAACTCGACGATAATGTTATCCAAATTTCGGGCATTGGCGCCTTCGAACAACTCAAATGGGAAACCGGCACTCATCGTGTCCAGCGTATCCCAGTTACCGAAAAACACGGCCGCATTCAAACCTCCACTGCCGCCGTCGTAGTCCTTCCCCAAATTACTTCCCACGATGTTTCTTTCCGCATGGAAGATGTCGAAATCACCGCTTCTCGTGCTGGTGGCAATGGTGGTCAAAACGTCAATAAGGTTTCCACTGCCGTCCGACTTCTCCACAAACCCACCGGCCTCACCTTCTCGGTTCGCCAGGAGCGATCTCAGCAACAAAATCGCGAAATTGCTCTCCAGCTACTCCAAGCCAAACTTTGGCAAATTGAAGAAGAGAAAAGAATTGCCGCCCAAGGTTCCAACCGCGAAAAAGTCGGCCTAGCTATGCGTGCCGACAAAATCCGCACCTACAATTATTCCCGCAATCAAGTTAAGGACCATCGCATCGACCAGTCCTTCAACCTCGACAAAGTCATGGCCGGCGATCTCACCGATCTTCTCCTCGAACTCACCGTCCTCGATCAACCAGAAGAATCTCAAAACTAATGCCCCACGAACTTCTCCAGCACGGCCATCTGCGAACTTGTAACAACACCACACCAACTATCGACCAAATGACCCGCTACTATGTTCTCGCCCAAGACATTTGTCAAAGAAAACAATATGATGCTCTGGCCACCGGTCAACTACCATCCGACACTCTAGTCAAACACAACATCAACCCACGGCTCTCCTTAATCTACTATAGCCCAAATGCTATTATGCCCGATTTTGCAACAAATTTACACGAATCCGGATTTGTGCTTTTTCCAGCCAGAATTCGTTATAATCTTGAGTCGTATTTTTATAATTTCGAAGGTTGTGGTAGTTTGGAATACTTGGGATTAAGAAATCTTTTTTGTTTCATCCGTCGCCCAAACAGTTATTCCATCAAAGGCCATACCTACTCACCTCAATCTGGAGTTTTACCTATCAACAATCCTCACTGTCAGCATCGAATTTGCGAATCAACCATACATGAAGCAATACACAATCAAGGCAAAACCGCATTAAACTCACCTCAGCTTATTGCCGACCTCAATCGACAAGTTGTTCGTCGAATTATCGAAGCCAAACATGAGCTTGGTACCACATTAACTCAATATCTCAAGACAAATGGCTTATACACCATCTCTCGTCAGGACGATCATCTTTTCATTCTATCGCCCAATTTGGAACCAATTAAGCAAATACTATAACCTTCTTCTTTATTCCGCCTTCTTCTCCAACTTCACTGTCACATCATTAGTCTTCCCATCTCTCCAATAGACTACCTTAATACTATCCCCTACCTTCTTTTTATTAACTATTTCAATTAGCGACACTTCCTTATCGGCCACTAATTTTGTCCCATCAATTTCGGTAATAATATCACCAGTTTTAATCTCAGCCTTTTCCGCTGGACTTCCACTTACCACACTCTGCACATAAGCTCCGGCTGGCACATCATTGAGCAAGGCTGTTTGCTTACTAATCATTCTGTAAGCCACACCCAAGTATGGTCGATTAAATTCACCCGTACTCTTAAAAGTCGACAGCGAATCCTTCACGATATTTATTGGAATGGCAAAGCCAATATTTTGTCCCTGTTGCGACACCGCCACATTCACTCCAATCACCTGTCCACTTGAATTCAAGAGTGGTCCTCCCGAATTACCCGGGTTAATCGCCGCATCCGTCTGAATCACATTATCCAATCTTTCCGAACCAGCTGCTCCCGAACCAGCCACAATTCCTCTTCCCAATCCCGAAATCACTCCCGTAGTCACCGTCGATCTAAATTCTCCCAAAGCTGTACCAATGGCAATCACTGTCTGCCCCACTTTCAACTTATCTGAATCACCCAAATCCATAGCCGTCAGCCCAGTCTTATTTATTTTCAAAATTGCCAAATCATTGCTTGGATCCCTATAAATATTCTGCACATCCACAATTTCATCCTTACCAATCACCACTCTATACTTCGCCTCCGTATCGGACACCACATGTTTATTGGTCACAATCAGTCCATCACTAGACACAATAAATCCACTTCCAATATCCTGCTCAATTTGCTGAGTTGTTTGTTCCTGAGGCCTTTGTATTCCAAAAAACTGATCAAAAATATCCAGCCCAAAAGGACTGCTATATTGAACTTGCGTTTTACTAATCGACACGGTCACTACACTAGGTGTCACCTTCTCCACCACATTTGTCACCACATTTTCTTCATTCACCACCTGCAAACTTCCATTACTATTTTCAACTACATTCGATCTTGGAATTAATTTATCAATAAAACTCAAACCCTTAGCTCTATCCACCACTGCTCCGCCTACAAATCCACCCATCAAAAGCACTCCTACTCCCAAGCCAATCAGAAACATTTTTATATTTTTATTGTCCATATAAATTCCTCCTGATTCTTAATTATAAAACATATTATTAATTTCAAAACTGAATTTTACCTGAAAGTTATTCCGACAATAATACTTCTATTGCCTTATCTACCTGATTATCAGCTTTAAGATTATCCTCTTTGGGCTCTTCCCACTTAACCTCCACATCTGGTATTACCCCTTCTTTGTGGATGTTCTTGCCCGATGGCAGAAGCCATTTAGCAATAGTAATATGCAATCCCGATCCGTCCGGAAAATCTTCAGGTTGTTGCACTGTCCCCTTTCCAAAACTCTTTTCTCCAACCAATTTAGCTCGATTATTTTCTTTTAGTGCTCCGGCCAAAATTTCTGCTGCCGACGCTGAGCCACCATTAATCAGAACCACCATTTTGTCGTTTACTAAAGCTCCTCGTCTGGTATCCACATTGTAAGTTTCCACTTTACCATTGGAACTTTGTTGTTTCACTACTACTCCTTCCTTCAAAAATTCCGAAGCAATTTGCACACTAGTTTGTAAATAACCACCCGGATTATTTCTCAAATCCAGCACAATTCCTCCGTAATTACTCTTCGTATCTTCTTTCTTAATTTCCTCCACCACTGAGTCCCATTCTTCCCCAAGTCTGTCGGTAAATTTATACATTTTCACCCAGGCCACTTTTTTGCCCTTCGATTCTTTCCACTCCAATTCCACACTAGGCACCACAATGTTGTCGCGTACCAAAGTTACATCAAATGGTTCTTGCTTGCCTTCTCTATACATTTTCAAAGTCACCTCGCTTCCCACCTCACCTCGAATCAAAGTTACCGCTTCACTCAGCGAAATTCCATTAGTATCCCTATCTATGTTTTTCTTTTTATCAATAATCTTTAGAATCAAATCCCCGGCTCGTACCCCTGCCCTGTCCGCTGGAGTTTTGACTACCGGCGACATTACTGCCAATTGTTCATCTTTATATCCCAAGGAAATTCCCACTCCCCCAAATTGACCATCCAAATCCTCATTCGATCTTTTATTTTCTTCCGGTGGCAAAAATACTGTATACGGGTCATCCAAAGACTGCACTAGTCCCTCAATTGCCCCATACACCATCTTCTTGTCGTCGATCTGATTCTTATCCAAATACAAACTTTCCAATCTATTCTTCACTCTGTACATCAAGGACAAATCCAATTGTCCGGTACTGCCACCCTCATTGTGAGTTTCTCCCAATTTATACGACACACTCGCTACCAACACTAGCAGCGCCGCCACAATGGCAATATTTCTTATTCTTTTTAATTGCATTCTTTCATTGTACTACAACCAACAATCTTCCACTGTTCGAATTCAACATCATTCGACAATTGGACAAATCAATATTTTCCCGAATGTATTCGTACTTCTCATTACTAATCACCACTGCCGGCAAATCGCACACGAACTCATCCCAATCCACCGCCTTGTCGCTAATTATCACCAAAGCCGCCACCCCAATTACTTCTGCCTTCGAAATTTTAACCTGGTCTACTCCATCAACAAATACTACTTTGCCTTCCATTTCCGCTTTCATCTGACTAGCTTCACTCACTTTCTTTTTAATTCCATCGCCCCAAGTTTTTCCTTTTCCATTCCCATCCCCCTTAACTTCCACTGCCTCAAATCCCAAAGTCAACTTATCGGTTTCAATCTTTTGCACCACCGCCCCCACCGGCGCTTTCACCTTCTTCACATCCCCATCCTCATAAGCAAATTTTGCCCTACCAAACTCATCAATATCGATTAGTACACACTGCCGCTCAGTATGAACTTTTTTGGGGAACATTCCCCCGCTTTCAATAACCACTGCCCCATCGGCAAATTCCTTACCAATATTTTCCGATTTCCATTGATTTAATTTTTCTGTACTCCATCCCTTTAGAATTCCTACCAAATCGATGTAATACACCGATCTTTCCTCCAATGTTGCCATCACCTGGCCTTTTTCCACCTTACTCCCCTTCTTAATTTCTGCTGCTAAATTATCCTTCCCGGGCAACTTCATCACCCATTTCGCCTTAACTTTCTTCACCAAGTTTTTGTCTTTCATACTTAATTTTAGTACAAAAAAAGCCCTTATCCCATACAGATAAGGGCTTTATCTTCAATTCACTTGTCTTAGGACTCTGAAGTAGTGAAAGGTAAAAGTGCCAAATGTCTGGCTTGCTTAATGCTTTCAGCCAATTTTCTTTGGTGCTTTACGCAAACTCCAGTCATTTCTCTACCCAAGATTCTTCCTCTTGGGGACAAGAATGATTTCAAACCTTCAGCATCCTGCCAATTTGGTACTTTCTTATCTTTACAGAAAGAACAGACCTTGTCTCTTAGCATTCTGCTTCTTGGTATCGATTTTTTTCTGTTTAATGCCATAAATTAATCTCAACTATTAAGCCACCTCTTCTTCAACTGGAGGTTCTAAATTTCCCAAATCATCTGGGATGACAATTTCGTCAATTTCGTTTGTTTCCAAAACATCAGTTTCTTGTCTTTCGCCGGCATCAGTAGCAATATTCTGTTCGGAGCTACCATTACCTTTGTTGTCCAAGATAATCATGTCGTCGATAACGATTTCGGCGATTTGCTTTCGCTGACCACCTTCCTGATCGTTGACGTATTCACGATATTGAATGCGACCTTCAACGAAAATTCTGCGACCTTTCTTAAGCAACTGAGCACAAAGTTCAGCTAGTTTATTCCAGGCAACAATTCTGTGGAATTGAGCATCTTCTTTTCTTTCACCTTGTTTGGTGTTCCAAACTCTGTTGGTAGCCAATCCAAAGGAAACAACAGCCATACCGGCTGGGGTGTATCTTAACTCCGGATCGCGGGTTAAGTTACCGATTAACATTACTCTGTTCAAGCATCTGCTTGGCATATTCTTTTTGACCCAAAAATTAGGGTCTTCCTCTCTTTATTCTTAAATCTTTAATATTAAATAACGAATGATACTAGGATCACGATTCAGGAAAAGCTGAAAGTCGTGCATGGCCAAATTCTTCTCCGATTCTACTTCGAAAATATAGAATTCACCCTTGGAATTACCTTTAATCTTATAGCTCAATTCCTTCAAGCCGTATTTTTCTTTTTTGGCTGTTTTGCCACCCATACTCTCGATTTGAGCTTCGATCTTTTCCATCAAAGCGTCTTTATCTTTTTCTTCGGTTTTTGGGCTAAAAACAACCGTAATTTGATATTGGATTTTTTTGTCATTCATAGACCCACTAGATTATCATATAAACTTCATCTTTACAATAATTTTCTATATTTTCCTCAGCTTTGCTCCATCGCTGGAATCCTCCACCAGATAGCCTTTTTCTTTAATTAAGTCCCTTAGCCTATCCGACTCAGACCAATTCTTCTCTTCACGAGCTTTTTGTCGATCCAAAGCTAATTTCTTAATCTCTTCTGGCACATCTTCTTCTTCATTTTTTAACTTATCCAGCCCCAATCCCAAAACCTTATCAAAATCAATTAAAGTAGCTTTTTTGTCCTCATCCGACAATTTCTCGTCTTTCACCAGCTTCCACACCAAAGCCATCGCCTCCGGCATTGCCAAATCATTGACCAGGGCCGCCACAAACTCTTTTTTATAATTTTCATCTACTTTACCGCCATTCCCCCATTCGATTACTAGTCTTTTTAGCCTACTCCAAGCATTTTTGGCCGGTTCCATGGCTTCTTCTGAGAAATCCATCCCATTTCGATAATGGGACGATAGCACCATCAATCGGTACACCATCGGGTCGAACCCCATCCCTACCAAATCTTGAATGGTTACAATTTTCCCCGAAGACTTACTCATTTTACCGCCCTTAAGGGTAATAAAAGCATTATGCATCCAAAAATCTGCCGTCTGATGCCCCAAACCTCCAAAGCCCTGAGCCACTTCATTAGTATGATGCACTGGAATATGGTCTTCACCTCCTGTATGAATATCAAAATGGTCCCCCAAATACTTCGTCGACATCGCCGTACATTCAATATGCCAACCCGGAAAACCCAGTCCCCAAGGTGAATCCCATTCCATTTGTCTTTTCTCGTCTGTAGGACTAAATTTCCACAATGCAAAATCCGACGGGTTTCTTTTCTCGTCGTTTACTTCAACTCTGGCTCCTTCCTGAATCTTATCCAAGTCCAAATTGGCAAACTTGGCATAATCAGCAAATTTACTGGTATCAAAGTAAATTCCATCAGAAGTTCTGTAGGCATAACCATTCTTTTCGATTTTTCCTATTAATTCAATCTGTTCCTTAATATGTTCCGTGGCTCTTGGCAACACGTCCGGTGTCTCAATGTTCAAAAGCTTCAAGCTTTCTCTAAATTGAGCCTCATATTTTTTGGCTACTTCCCAAGCTGTCAAGCCTTCCCTTTTGGCTCCCTTCTCCATTTTATCCTCACCATCATTGCCATCATCAGTCAAATGGCCTACATCAGTAATGTTGACCACCCACTTCACCTCAAAACCCATATACCTCAAAGCTCTCACCAAAATATCATCAAACAAAAAGGCGTACATATTGCCAATATGTTGATTCCAATACACTGTCGGACCACACGAATAAATTCCTACTTTATTGCCCTCTATGGGTTTAAATTCATCTTTTTTTCTTGTAGCTGTATTGTAAAAAAATATTTTTTGATCTGTCATGATTTTTTAAATTAAAATTGAAAATTAAAAATAAATACCACCAAAATAGCTCCGATCAATCTCGGAGCACCGTACAGCTTGCCACAAAAAGTCTCATCATACCCATATTATAAACCATTACTCCATTTTTCCTCTGGCTTCTCCGGTTTGAGTCACCTGTGATAATTCCAAATCTGGCTCACTCGATTTCTTTTTCTTTCCCTGGCCTCCCATCTTACCCCTAGCTGGCTTACTACCTGGCTCAACTTTCATAGCTTCCATTTCTTGCCTTTCCTGCTCCCTTTGAATTTTCAAATTCTCCAAAAATTGTCTCTCTTCTTCCTCTTCCTTATTTTTCTTTTCTCTGTACACTTGCTCCATTTCCCCGGACACATTTCTTCCCGGTGCTTTCATCTGATTTCGAATTTCCTCCATTTCTTTATTATCTTTCGCCTCTTGGTATTTCTTTTTTTGGTCATATTCCGATTCCGACATTGGCGTAATACCCCCCAGCAACTCTTTTCCCGTAATTACCGATTCGGCAATTTTTACCGACTCCTTCGCCCCCTGCTCAATCGTCTCCACCCCAACCTGCTTCAAACCTTTTACTACATTCTTAAATATCTGCTTCATACATCCATATTAACACTTACTACACCTCTCTTCTGCCTTCCATTGCCCGAGCCACTGTTGCCGAGTCGGCATATTCCAAATCAGACCCAATCGGCAAGCCACTTCCAATTCTAGTTAATTTCAGATTTTCTATTCCCAAATCTTCAAGCTTCTTTTTAATATACAAAGCTGTCGCCTCCCCTTCCATAGTCGGATTGCTCGCCAAAATTACCTCAATCTCATCCTCAGTTTCCGACAATTTCTTCACCCTACTAATCAATTCCAAAATTTTCAAATCATCTGGCCCCACATGATCCAAAGGATTAATCGATCCTCCCAGCACATGGTACACTCCCACAAATCCACCCACATTTTCAATCGCCAGCAAATCCACCACTCTTTCCACCACACAAATCATATTTTTCTTTCTCTTGTCGCTTTTACACACTCCACACAAATCATCCTCTCCCATGTTGTAGCATACCTTACAGGTCTTCACTTTGGATTTAATTTCTGCCACCATTTGCCCCAAATCTTTCGTATAGGCCACTGGCGTATTTAGCAAATAAAACACCAATCTAGTTGCACTCTTCGGGCCAATACCCGGCAACCTTTCGAATGCCTCCACCAAATCTCGAATTGATTTAGGTAACTCTGCCACTAACTCTAGTTAAATTAAACCTTCTAATCCACCCATGTCTTTCATTTTTCTGGCCGCCATTTCCTGAGATTTTTTCATAGCTTTGTTAATTGCATCTATCAAAGCCTTATTCTCTACTCCGTTCACCGAAAGGTATTTAATTTTTTGGTCACCACTTACCTTAATCTTAATTCCATTTTCTTCATATTCAATTACTTCTTCTTCAATTGCTTTTTTAAGTTTGTAGGCCTGAGCCAACATTTTTGCTTTATCAAACATATCTTTATTTTTAAATTAAAAATTTAAAATTTAACTTGCCTCTCATTCTACCATCTCAGCCTTAATTTTACTTTATCAGTAAAAAGTAACTCTACTTCCACTCTCT
>QKGR01000057.1 GCA_003250375.1 Candidatus Shapirobacteria bacterium
AACTCTCCTTCTCCCACCACAACAGCTCCTGTTCAAAACGAAAACTATAAAGATATTCTTGGCGATCAAAAACTTCCACCTGGAGTTGAAATCTCCGATGATTTCGACATTCCCTCATTTTTGAAAAATAAGTAAGCTTTTAATTTTGTGCTATAATAATTCCAACTTATGGCAACTTCAAATTTTGCCACCATAATTATTACATAGGGCATACTTGAGTAATCAGGTAGCCCATTTCGGATCCCGCAACTAGCGGGATCTTTTGTTAATTAGTTCAGAAATATATTAAAGTAAAAACTATGGCAGACAAAAAATATTTCCAAGATGTACCTAATAATTTTGATTTTGTTCAAAACGAAAACCAAATTCTCGAATGGTGGTACAGTCAAGGCCTCATCAAAGCCTATTTAAATAAGAACCAAGATTCCGATAAAAACTTTTCCTTCATCGACGGACCTATCACCGCCAATGGCCCCATGGGTGTCCACCATGCCCGCGGTCGCACCCTCAAAGATGTTTTCCAAAGGTATAAAAACTCCCAAGGCTTCAAACAAAGATTTCAAAATGGTTTCGATTGTCAGGGACTTTGGGTTGAAGTAGAAGTCGAAAAAGAAAACGGTTTTAATTCCAAGAAAGATATTCAGGATTTTGGTCTCGATAAATTCACCCAAGCCTGTTTGGCCCGTGTCGACAAATATGCCACTCTCCAAACAAATCAATCTAAAAGATTAGGTATGTTCATGGATTGGGAAAATTCTTACTACACCAATTCTCAAGACAACAATCTCTATATCTGGCATTTTCTCAAAATCATCCACCAAAAAGGCTGGTTAAGCAAAAGAAAATCTGCTGCTACTTGGTGTCCTCGTTGCGAAACTGGTCTTTCTCAACACGAACAAGCCGATGGCTACAAAGATATCACCGACACATCCGTATATCTAAAATTTAAACTAAAGGATCGACAAAACGAATATGTTCTCGCTTGGACTACCACTCCATGGACCTTGTCGGCCAATGTCTTGCTCGCCATCAATATCGAACATCAATACGTTAAAGCCAAACACGAAGATTCCTATTTATATTTAGCCAAAGATGCTGCTGATCGTTTAGGTCTAAGCGACTACCAACTAATCGATGCCAAAGAATTACTCAATCAAGAATATGAATCTATCTACGACATTCCCGTCCAACAAGGGGTTAAGCATTACATCACTCAATGGGAATTAGTTGATCCTGTCGAAGGAACTGGTGTTGTCCATATCGCTCCGGGCTGTGGTCAGGAGGATTTTGAACTCGGAAAAACCCTTGGTGCCGACATGATCGCTCCTTTGGACGAAACCGGACATTTCATGGAAGGCTATGGCGAACTTACTGGTCAGTATGCTCACGATGTCGCCCCTATGGTCTTCAAGTATCTCGAAGACAATGGCAATCTCTTCAAAACCGAACCTATTACCCATCGCTACCCGCATTGTTGGCGCTGTAAAACCAAGTGTTTATTCCGTCTCGAAGACAGTTGGTACATCAAATCCGATGAAGTCCGACCTCTCCTCAAAGAAGCCGCCTCAAAAGTAAATTGGCATCCCAAATTTGTCGGTCGCCGAATGCAAAACTGGCTCGACACCATGGAAGATTGGATGATCAGCCGTAAACGTTTTTACGGCCTGGCCCTTCCTTTCTATGAGTGTACCAAGTGTGGCAAGCTCCATGTTCTTGGTTCACTCGACGAATTACGCCAAAAAGCCGTCGACCCCAGCCTCATCGACAAACTTCCGACTCTCCACCGACCTTGGATTGACGACATCCAAATTAAATGTGATTGTGGTCAAATCGTCAAAAGAGTTCCCGATGTCGGCGATTGCTGGCTCGATGCCGGCGTTGTTCCATTCTCCACCCTCAAATATCTTTCCGATAAAAATTATTGGAAACAATGGTTCCCTGCCGACATGGTTTCCGAAATGATCGAACAAGTTCGACTTTGGTTCTACTCTATGCTTTTCTTCTCGGTTGTCTTGGAAGATACCGCTCCCTACAAAGAAGTTGTTTCCTACGGCGAAGTCAGAGATGAAAAAGGCGATCGTATGAGCAAAACCAAGAAAAACGGTATTCCCTACGACGAAGCTGTTGAAAAAATGAGTGCCGATGCCATGCGTTGGCTCTATTGCCAACAAAAGCCATTCATGAATGTCAACTTTGGCTATACCATTGCCGACTCTGTCAAGAGAAATTTCATCTTAATTCTTTGGAACACCTACAAATTCTTCATTCAGCACGTCAACGCCGATTCTTGGCAAGCTCAAGAATTAAATCTAAATGATCTCACCAATCCTCTAGACAAATGGATTGTGTCTCGTCTCCATGAGGTGGTTCAAAAATCAACCCGACACTTGGATAAATTCGACACTCCCAAAGTTGCCGCCCTCATCGAAGCACTAGTCAACGATCTTTCCACTTGGTATGTTCGCCGATCAAGGGATCGCTCCGACAACTACTCTGTCATGCTTTATGTTTTCAAGACACTTTCCATTCTAATTGCTCCTTTCATGCCCTACATTTCCGAAACTATCTTCCAAAATCTCTCAGGGCAAGAGCATTTATCAGTCGAAACTTCAGTCCATCTTCAAGATTGGCCTCAAGCAAAATCAGAACTAATCGATCTAAAGTTAAATCAAGAAATGGATTCGATTCGCAATGTTGCCACCATGATCCATGGTGTGCGACAAAAACAAGCTCTCAAAGTCCGACAACCACTTGCTTCAGCCACTGTTGTTTCTTCTTTGGCCAAACCATCCGACGAGCTAATAAGCATTCTCAAGGATGAAACCAATATCAAAGAAATAGTCTGGACTCAGAAAGCTGTCGAAAGCACCACTGTCGAGTTGGACACCAACCTTACTCAAGATTTAATCGACGAGGGTGAATATCGCGATTTGGCCCGCTCCATCCAGGTTCTTCGAAAAGAACAAGGCATGGATCTAAAGGACAAAATCAAGATTTTTGCTCCAGCCTGGCCTGTCAATTTCCAAAGCGAATTACTTTCCAAAACTCTCGCAGTCTCCATCGAGAAATCCGACACTTTGTCGATTGAAAAAGTATAATAGACTAATGAGATCTCCTCGGTCTATTTTCGTTTTAATTTCGCTGGCCATACTTATGTCCATAAATCTACTTATGGTACATTCGATGGCCCCGGGGTTACTTTTCAAACAAGTCATTTCTTGGATTATCGGACTTGGGCTATTCTTAATCGGCAAACAACTCAACCCAAAGTATCTTGGTCAACTCAAGTGGCCTCTTCTGATTATTTCATCAATTTTATTGATCCTTCCCATAATTCAGAACAACATCACTCGCGGCTCCAGCCGTTGGCTCTATCTTGGCCCACTTTCAATCCAACCATCGGAAATAGTTAAGCCACTATTAATGATGTTTTTGGCCCACTCAGCTTGGCCCATCCTCCATTTCATTCCTGTTCTCATTATCATGCTCCAACCGGACCTTGGCAGCGCCCTTTCTGTCCTTGCGCTGGCTATCCCCAATTTCCTTTTCGACAAAAAGTTACTCAGAATCGGATTACTAGCCATCTTTGGTCTCATTCTTCTTTCACCTCTAATTTGGAACTTTGGCCTCCACGACTATCAGCGCCAACGAGTTACCACCTTTTTGAATCCAGCCCAAGATCCGCTTGGTAAAGGCTACAATGTAATTCAATCACAAATCGCCATTGGTTCTGGTGGATTTTTTGGCAAAGGCTATCGCAAGGGGACTCAGGGTCAACTACTCTTCCTCCCCGAAAAACATACCGATTTCATTTTTGCTGCCACTTCCGAAGAACTCGGCTTCATTGGCATCATCTTTATCATTAGCGCCTATTATCTTCTTATTTCAACCTTAATCAAAAAAGCGTACACCACCGACAATCGACCACAAATGATCTTTACCATGGGCATTGCCATCCAAATTTGGTTTCAGGCTACTATTAATATTGGCATGAACTTAGGTCTTTTCCCAGTTACCGGTATTCCTCTCCCATTCTTATCAGTCGGCGGTTCCTCTATTATGGCCCTACTTTTTTCACTCGGAATCATTTTTGCCGTCTAGGCAAATTTAATTTTCCCTAATTTCCGGATTGTACCCATAGATTAATGTGCTATAATCGAAAAGTATGAAATATGCCATTATTGCCATTGCTGGCAGCCAATATAAAGTCGAAGAAGACAAAACTATCACAGTTTCAAGCCTCAACATAAATGAAGGCGAATCTTCCAGCACTTCTGAAGTTCTCTTAGTGGTCAATGACGACAAAATTATGATCGGCAATCCCCACGTCAAAGGTGCCTCCGTTGAATTCAAAATCACCAAAAATTACCAAGGCGAAAAAATTAAAGTCTTCAAGTACAAATCAAAATCCAGATATCGTAGAACCCAAGGCTTCAGGGCCCAGCTCAGCGACATTCAAATTACAAAAATTAACTTTTAATTTATAATCTCTATCTATGGCACATACAAAATCCCAAGGTAAAACAAACCAGAAATCCAATCGTCCCGGGCAAAGACGAGGCATCAAGAAATTTGGAGATCAAAAAATTACTGTCGGTCAAATTATCGTCCGACAAGTTGGTTCTAAATTTCACTCAGGTGAAGGTACCAAAGTTGGTAAAGATTTCACCATCTATGCCATTCGCCCAGGTGTTGTCAAATTTTTCAAAAAATTAGGCAAATCTTTCGTTTCTGTTGTCAAAGCCTAATACCTCTTTTTTAAATTTTAAACCCCGCTTCCAAGCGGGGTTTTTATTGATACCTTTTTTCACTCGAGTTTTCATGAGAGACTAATTTATGAAATCAGCTACGCAAATCGCCACCAACCAACTCGAACCCAACCCACTTCAACCAAGAGGGGACATCAATCCCGAATCACTTTCAGAATTAGTCGACTCCATTAGAGAGCACGGAATCCTCGAACCTCTCATAGTCGCCAAAACACCCGCCGGCTTCCAAATCATCGCCGGTGAGCGACGCTGGAGAGCCGCACGAATACTAAAACTCGAATACGTCCCTGCCATTATCAAAGAAACTACCCCTCAGCAAATGTTGGAAATGGCTATCGTCGAAAATATCCAACGAAAAGATCTCAACCCCATCGAAAGAGCCAAGGCCTTTCTTCGACTAAAAGACGAATTCGGCTTCGATAACGACAAAATAGCTAAAAGAATGGGTAAGAGCATTCCTTATGTCATCAACATGCTCAAACTCCTTACTCTTCCCGATGCTCTCAAGGATGGACTTCTTTCCGGACTAATCTCCGAAGGCCATGCTCGAGCCCTAGCCGGCATCGGCGACACCCGCCTCATTATCGAAGCCTACAAAATCGTTCTCAAAGAGAAAGCTTCTGTCCGTCGAGCCGAAGAAATTGCCCGAAGGATGAAGCGAAGGATCGAAGAAGGTTTGGTCCCCATCACCAAAGAGAACTTACCTCATTTTCTCAAATCAAAGCTCGATCTTATCTCTTCCGATTTTGAATCTTTTTTCAAATCCGACAAAACTAAAGTTAAAATTGTCCAAACCAACATTGCCACCAGAATCACTTTTCAATTCCGAGGCCCAGTCGACCAACGCTTCGACGAACTCAAACAACTCTACAAACAAATCTGTCAGAAGGATTTAGAAGTCAAGGAAAAAGAAGATTAGAACCTAATTTTAGGCACCAAACCTACCGATTTCACTGGCCAATACTTAAAGAATGCTCTTCCCAAAATTAAATCTTTTTCAATTGGACCAAATTCTCGTCCGTCTCTTGAATGCTCACGATTGTCTCCGAACACCAAATAAGTTCCCTCAGGTACAGTCTGCTCCACCCCTTCTTTCATAAACATCCCAGGATAAGTCACAAAATCACTTGGCAAAAAAGATTGATCCAAAAGATTGCCATTCAAATATACCTGTCCACCCTCAACCATCACCCTGTCTCCAGGCACACCAATAATTCTCTTAATATACTCACACTCATCCTCAGAACAAGGTTCAGATGCAGGGGCCTTAAACACCACCACGTCTCCTCGTACTGGATCGCTAAGTTGATAAGTTAGTTTGTCGGTTAGCAAATACTCACCGTTTTCAAAGTTAGGATACATCGAACTTCCCTTAACCTCGTTGGGTTGGGCCACAAATAGGTACAAAAGCACAAACACAGCCAAAGCTAAAACTATCGATTGGATGAATTCCAACAAGAAAGCGCCCAGGGCAAAACCCTGATTATTACGTAAATCAATTTTCATATTAAATAGTTTAGCCAATATTTGATAAAATAGCCATATCTGATATGGTTGTTTAGCTCAGTTGGTTAGAGCGCATCGTTCACATCGATGAGGTCGGGGGTTCGAGTCCCTTAACAACCACATATTCCATTCACACCTGCCTGCCGGCAGGCAGGTTGGAAAGGTCAGCGGGGAGTTTATCCGCCTAGGCGGA
>QKGR01000044.1 GCA_003250375.1 Candidatus Shapirobacteria bacterium
AAGGTCAATTTGGACTTTTCGACGATCCTTCCACCAAATCATCAAAGCCAGTTGCTCCCGAAGACAATTTCCCCGACGTCGAACCCATGCCCGAAAAAGAAAAATTATCATTAGAAAAAGAGCTTCTTGGAGTCTACGTTTCCGAAAATCCTATCTCCAAAATGCTAACTCAATTCCAAATTCTCAATCTCAACAAACTCAAATCAATTTCCGAAGCCGAGAACAACACTCCTATCAAAATCGCCGCTGTCATCACCAAAGTCAAAGTCATCACCACCAAAAAAGATGGCTCCAGAATGGCCTTTGTCGGCATCGAGGATGATTCTTCCAAAGCCGAAATGATTGTTTTCCCCAAGTCTTTCAAGGAATACGAAAGTTTAGTTGTCGAAAACAACGCCGTCTACATCGAAGGCAAAGTCAATATCAGAGAAGGGGAGACCAGTATTATTGCCGACACAATTTCTCTTACCCCTCCCGAAAACGCCAGTAAATACGATTTTGTCATCACTGTACCCAAACAAACCAGCCAAACCCAACTCATGAAACTCAATCAGCTCCTCAAAAAGAACCCCAACGGCCATCGAGGTTTAATTATCCTTCCCAACGGCAAAAACATTCCCTTACCCTACGGCGTCCACTACACCGATGCCCTCCAGACTGAAATTAATCAAATTCTCGCTATTAACTAAACTTTATTCTCTTCAGATTCTGGTGTATATTTTACAGGCAAAACAGGGGATAAATCAGTGGCTTTCGGTTGTGCTCGTACTCCAGACCTCGATACTGGCATGCCCTCATGAACTCTTGCTAACAATTCCGAAGACGGAGGATTGGTGGGTTTCTTTTCCTGACCTTGATTCATTTCCTCTTGCGACATCTTTCTCCTTCTAAATTTCTAATAAGCCAAAAAAAAATCCCGCCACAGCGGGACTAATTTGAGACAAAAAAACCGCCCGGAGGCGGCAATTGCACATCAAATTGTATTTTTCTGCTTGGAATAACCATAGTTATCCTACATAATATTAACACACAATCGCCAAAACTAACAGATTTGTCCTACCCATTTAGATTGTTGCCAAAGCCCTCCTCTTAGGCTAAAATACTCAAGTTTCATCTATTAATCAAACACACAAATATGTCCATCAAATTTACACTAGGCGACACCGAATTTTATGTCGGAGATAGCGTCAGAGTTAACTACAAAATCAAAGAAAAAGGCGATAAAGAAAGATTGCAGGCATTCGATGGCATAATTTTGTCCATCAAAGGCCGCGGCGACAACAAAAACTTCGTTGTTTCCAAGAATGCCTCTGATGCCGTTCGTGTCGAAAGAATTTTCCCAGTTAATTCTCCATGGGTTGGCTCAGTTGTCAAACTCCGCAATCCCAAGAGAAAAGTTCGTAGATCAAAACTCTACTTTCTTCGTAAGGAAAATTCTCGCACTCTTTAAAATTCAAACTTCTGAGATCTTTTTAAGGTCTTTTCAGCCATAGGCTGATCCGCCGACGAGGCGGAAGCTCAGCGAGTCTGTGCCAACAGACGAGTCCGTCCACTGACGGATCGGTAGAGCGTCCCGATGGACATCGGGATGGTCGCGAGAGTCTACCGATTCTTTATCTATCTCGCGTTAACAACATGGGTCTTTAGCTCAGTCGGTAGAGCAGTTGCCTTTTAAGCAATTGGTCGCGGGTTCGAGTCCCGCAGGACCCACATACAAACATCGCATTACGAGTACTCTAATCTAGAACACATAAATAGAATTTGGCTAACGATTTTATTATCCAAATGTAAATAAGACACGTAGAGCAGTCCGCCTTGGCGGATTGGTCGCGGGTTCAGTTTATCCGCCAGTGGCGGAAGTCCCGCAGGACCCACATACTAAATCCGCCTTAATCAGCGGATTTTTTAGTATAATAGATACATGCCCACACTTCGGTTGTTCAAAACCAGCCACTCAAGTAGTGGAAATTGAAACTCCTAAAGCTGAGGAGTTAACACTAGAAGGAAAAATTGTTCTCAAAGAATTCAGAAGAGTACGACTCTGTCCTGGACATGCCAACCAACAAATAAATAGAACGTCCGAACCAGGCATAACAATAACCACATATCCTCTATTAGATTTAGTCACAAGATAACGACTAAAATACCACTTCATTCATTATCAGGTAAATAAAACATCCGCCTCCTGGCAGATTCTCTCATTTTTCAAAAAAATTAACGTCTTGAACGCCTTGAAATCGTTGGTACTTTCACAGTATAAAGATCATTAGGATTACCTTCAGGAGACTCATAGTGAGCATAGTATCCTCTACCTAAACTCACCGGACCTCTATTATCTGGTCCAACCACATTATTCATCGGTAAGTTTCTTGCCTGAGTATTAAGTTCTGCAGATTTAGAAAGCAGGGTCTTATGTCCACGGCCTAAGACTTCAACATTTTTAAATCTTATATTTATCCCACCAATTACACCCTCAACGATATTATCCGTAACTATAGCAGCTTGTTTCTCTTTACCCCCAGAAACATGAGTGATTATAGTAGTCATTTATTATTTTAATTAATATATAAAATCGCCACATAGTGTAACATAACTTATGTCCATCTACGGCCTAATTATCGGAATTTGCTTAGCCGCCTCAGCCTGGTATTTTTCCAAGCACAATCAAATCATTCCAAAGTCCAAAGAAGATTTATTCACTATTGGAACCATCATTTCCGCCATTTTTGGCGCCCGAGCCTATCATGTCATCGAACAGTGGACTTATTATTCCCAAGATCCAATCCAAATTCTCAACACCCGTGCTGGTGGCCTCGCCATTTACGGTGGTTTAATAGGGGGTTTATTATTTATCTGCTTTTTTTCTATCCTGAATCATGTGTCATGCATCTTGATTCTAGATCTAATTACCCCCATCCTACCACTAGCTCAGGCCACTGGTCGCATTGGCAATTTCATCAACCACGAAAATCCTCTTTGGTGGCCCGAAGCTATCGCCGATTTCATTCTTTTTCTAATTATCCAAAAGCTAAAAACCAAAACAACTCCCACCGGCATTTATTTAATTGGCTACGGTCTCATCAGATTTATCACCGAGTTCTTCCGCCTCGACACCTGGACCATTGGCAATTTCCACATCGCCCATCCCATATCCATCGTCTTCATTATTTGCGGAATTTACTTAATCAACAACAATTATAAAACAAAGCCTAATTCAAAGAAATCCCTTTAAACCCACCAGAACAATGATACGATAAATTAGCCAATGACAAAAAACTTCAAAATAATTAAGTGGGCCATTCTCAATCTATACCAATCCCTCCCCAAGCTGGTTGTTGGCCTCGTTGTAGTTCAAGTTTTAATTTCCACTATACCGTTCTTGGAAAACTATTACTTTTCCAAAATCATCGACAGTCTCACTTATCCCGATAGTCTAAAAAATCTAATAATTATCAACCTTTCTGTTCTTATCGGTATCAGATTCGTCAAATCACTTGTTCGCAATACCCAACGATATCTCAATCGAGTTTTTTATTTTAGTGTCGACACTTTTCTTCGACAACAATTTGTTTTCAAAATTTCCTCTCTCGATTATCAACATCTTGAGGACAAAGACACAGCCAATCTAATCGCCAAAGTAAAAGATGAATATCAGTGGCGTTTTCGTGAAACTTTCAGTGTTATTTTCGATAGTGTGATTCAAATTTCCGGATTCGTCACTTCCGCTCTAATTCTTAGCAAAAACTATTGGTATATCTTAGTTCTTATTATGCTCAGTCAAATACCTACCTATTTTGTCGATAAAAATTTCGTCAAATCAAGCTTTAAATTTTTCAATGAAAATACGCTCAAAAATCGTCAAGTTGAAAATCTTGGATCTTATTTAACCACCAAAAAGTATCTCTCCGAACTAAAGATTACTGACTCCATCAAATACCTCCAACAAAAATTCCTCGACCTGCAAAATTTCTTTCTCTTTGGTCGCATTCGCCTTCGCAACGAAAAACTCCCGCGTGACTACATCGCCGATGTTATCAGCCTTATTGCTATGAGTATTGGCCTACTTATCGTTATTAGTGATATTCGAACTGGCCTTCTTACTGTTGGCATGTTCACCTTTTACTTTAATGTTCTTCGTCAAACCGGCGATTTCTTTTCAGGATTCATCAACGACATGACCAATCTTTCCGAACATGTTTTGCATATTGGCAATTACAAACAAATACTCGAACTCGAACCAAAAATTATGAATCGCTCACTCCACAAACTTGATTCAAAAGTCCCTCTCATCGAATTCAAAAATGTCAGTTTTAAATACCCCAACAGCAAACGTTATGTCTACAAAAATCTCAATCTCACTATTCAACCCGGTGAAGAAATTGCTATTGTTGGTGCCAATGGCGTCGGCAAATCCACTCTCATCAAACTGCTTTGTCGATTTTATGACCCAAGCAACGGCGATATTTTCGTAAATAACACTAATTTGAAAGATATCGACATCGACCACTGGCACCAACAATTGTCTGTTCTTTTCCAAGAATTTACCACCTATTCCAGTCTAAATCTCGAAGAAAATATCAAAATCTCATCTCCATACACCAAGTCTAAAAAATCAGAACTCAAATCCGCTCTCAAAAAAGCCGACGCCGAATCCTTTGTCTCCAAATATCACGATGGCCTTAATACACCTATGAGTGTTCAATTCGGCGGAGAAGAGCCATCTTGGGGTCAATGGCAGAAAATTGCCATTTCCCGTATTTTCTATCGAAATTCTCCAATTATGATTCTCGATGAGCCCACTGCCTCTATCGATGCCGTCTCTGAAAGTAAAATTTTCGACAATTTATACAAAAAAATTACTGGAAAGACAGTCATTATTGTTTCCCATCGATTTTCCACAGTCCGCAACGCCAAGCGAATTATCGTCATCGACGATGGCCAAATCATCGAAGAGGGGACTCACGACCAACTCCTCAAACTCAAAGGTAAATATGCCAATTCTTTCAATCTCCAAGCTCAAGGCTACCAAGACAACTCAGCCTCAACGGTGTAAACTGTAATAATGACCCATCCTTCATTAATCCAAATAATTCAAAATTTAGAATCTCACACACCAAGGCTTTTTCAAAATCAAATCTTGGCTGCCAACTACATCAAAAGTATTTTTGATCAATATAATTTAGTCTACACTGTCGAAGAATTCAGCACCAAAGTCCCCAAAGCTCTCAAAGCTCAGCTCCTAGTCGATGGTCAAGAAATTCCCTGCAAATCATGCTCTCTTTTCTCTGGTCAAATTAGTCTGGGTTGCGACATTGTCGACTCATCAACTACCTATTCTCATGCCGATTCCAATCTCAACTACAACGGCAAAAGTGACGTCATTTCCCGGGCCGCCCACTACGAAATTCCCTCTTTGGCCTTCTCCAGAAAAGATTTGTCCCTAGTCCAGAACGCCAAATCAATCGACGGCCAAATCGACGTCGAAGCTGTCGATCATACTTCTCAAAACATTATTCTTGGCAACACTACCAATCCCACAAATTTAGTCTTCACTCATTTCGATAGCGTTGAGAGCGGAGCAATGGACAACGCTTCCGGCACTGCCATTACTATTCTAACTATTCTTCAGAATCCAGAATTACTCCAAAACAATTTATTCATCCTTTCCTCCGACGAAGAACTTTCTCTAGATTCTCCTGTTTACTGGGGAAAAGGCTATCGCGAATTTCAAAAACTCCACCAGAATCTAATCGACTCCTGCCAAAAAATTTATATCGTCGATTCCTTTGGCCTCACCCCCGCCAAAATCCACCAAGAAGAAATCGACGAATTCTTTCCCATCAACGACATCGACAACTATATTCCCAAAACTTTCGCCATCTCTTGCAACATCCCCGAGCAATGGTCCATTTACCACAGTTCCGACGACACCTTAGATAAACTCAACCCAGATTATCTCAACCAAGGATTAGAACTTGTCCAAGCCACTCTAAAGTAATATGTCCCAAGTCAATCTCAACACCAATAATTTTCCTAGCGACAAAATTATCGACATTCAATCGACTTCTCTTTTCGATGCTTTTTCCCAATATGCCAAAAAAACCAGTACCGACGCTCTGGAAGTTCTCCAGCACTACCAATCCCAAGCAGATTATCAAAATTTAATTCAAAAAGCCCAGCACCATCTAAAACAAATACTCGAAATTCGCCAGAACTACCAACATTTATTTACCACCAACGATGGCGTCAACCATCTGGAACGCTACCTAGAATCTTTTGTCGGCTACTGCCAAGGGCTTCAAATTAGTCTCGATCAAGGCGCTTTGCTTCAAATGGAAGTCGAAACTGGCTGCCAAAGTCTCACCATCAAAAACCATCAAACTCAATCAA
>QKGR01000003.1 GCA_003250375.1 Candidatus Shapirobacteria bacterium
GAGGGTGAAGTGGCGGATGATTTGATGCAATTTATGGTGTGGGTTGATAATCCGAGTGGAAAATTGAAAGGGTGCAAGGAAGGTAAATATGAATGGGTTGAGGAGAAAGAATTAAAAGAATTTATTCAAAAACCATTTCAAAGTAAAGAGCAGTTTTTTCGAGAAATTGATTTAGTTAATAAATACGATGGATCGTTGGTGCTGAGCGAAGTTGAATGGGAAGACGTAGAGAGGGAAAATTATTAGGATGTGTAGTATTCTATTTTTCATGGTAAGATCGTGCTATGATAATCGAATCATTGAATGTATGGAGTGGAAAAACTGGACCTATAATAAGACAATATTTAGAAGGACGAGCATCTTTAGTTGATGTGTTTTGTTTTCAGGAAGCTGCTGGTGATTTTAATGGAATGTCTAGATCGATACTCGGTGGAGAATTTAGTAGGTTTTTCTCTCAAAAGTGGGTTTCAGATAAGGATATTTTTGATCAAGAAATATGGGTTAGAAACAGTTTTAGAGTTCATGATGTGAGAACTGTAATTATGGAAGAAAAAGATGTTGGTTTGGGTTTGGCTGTAAATTTAAAAGATAGTGGCTTGACTGTGGTTAATATACACGGAGTGTCCAGGCCTGGAGATAAGAAAGATACTCCAAAAAGACTGGGCAAAGCCGGGGGATACTAGATAGCTGTCGAGATAATTTGGGTAAGTCGGTAATCTTGGGTGATTTTAATCTTGATATTGGAACTGAAAGTGTTGGAATGTTTAAAGGTGAAGGAATGAAAGATTTGATTGGCGACTGTGGAGTTACAAATACGAGGAATGAAAATATTTGGAAGAAATATCCAGATAGCAAGCAATATTATTCAGATTGGGCTTTTACTGGAAATCAAATTGAGGTAAGGAATTTTCAAGTGCCATACAACCTAGTGTCGGATCATTTATCACTGATTGTGGAAATTTAAAGACTAGTTCATCATTCCTGAAGAAAGGCGGGTGAACTCAAAAAAGATGAAGAGGAAGAAAAAGACCATGATTAGGGGCGTAAGAGAAAGAAAAATATTGGAGCGATGGGGGTTGAAGAGCTTGAGAGTGAGAGAGTTGGTGACAACTGAGACCGAAGAAAGAGCCATGGCAAGCCCAGCTAATTCGGGCTGAAGAACTATGCCGATTGAGGAAAAAGGTCTGGCGGCAATGGGAATACCAAGAACATTATAGAAGAGGGCAAAGAACATATTTTGGCGTATCTTCCCTACTGTTTGGCGAGAAATGTCGATGGAAGTAAGAACGCCTTTGGGATCGCTATTGATAATGACAACAGAACCCGACTCCATAGCAACGTCGGCACCTGAGGCCATGGCGATGCCTAAATCGGCTTGAGTAAGAGCGGGAGCGTCGTTGATGCCATCACCGACAAAGGCAACATATTTTGATTGGTTGGGCGAGTCATGCCTCGCCCCTACGATTGAACCCAATTGCAACTGACGCACATAATCGGCTTTCTGAGCGGGAAGAACTTCTGAAAAAACATGATTCTGATCGAGACCGAGCTTGTCGGCAATAGCTTGGGCGGTGTGTCGATTGTCGCCAGTTATCATGTAAACAGACAAACCTCGACTCTTGAGTTGTTGAATGACGGAAGCGGAACTAGGTTTGAGTTGGTCGGCAACAGCTATAAGACAGAGGATTTGATTATTTGAAGACAGTTGCATGACTGTTTTGCCTTGAGATTGAAGCAATTTGGCTTGGGAGACTGAACTGGCAGAGCCAATTAAATATTCCTTATCGTCGACAATAGCTTTGACACCCTGACCCGGAAGGGCAGTGAAATTTGTGACTTTTAATTTTAGATTTTTTGCAGAAATGAGTTTTGAACAATAATCGACAATGGCAGAAGCAAGAGGATGTTCGGATTTTGACTCGATACTATGGAGAATAGAAAATAGATATGAGTCGTCGAAAGAAGAAAGATTGATAAAATCAGTAACTTCAGGCTGGCCTTTGGTGAGAGTACCAGTTTTGTCGAAGACAACAGTGTTGATTTTTTGAGCCATTTCCAAAGGCTCACCACCTTTGATAAGTACGCCATACTGGGCAGCTTTACCGGTGCCAACCATGATGGCAGTGGGGGTAGCAAGACCAAGTGCACAAGGACAAGCAATGACAATTACGGAAACGAAGGTTAATAGGGCAAAAGATAGAGGGGCTGAAAGTATGAAATACCAAACAATAAATGTGAGTGTAGCAATTAGGATAACTAAAGGGACAAAGACGGAAGAGATTTTGTCGGCGAAATTCTGGATGGGGGCTTTTGATCCTTGAGCCTCTTCGATTAATTTTACAATCTGACTAAGAGCGGTGTCGGCACCAATTTTGGTGGCTTTAAATTCGAAAGATCCGGTTTTATTGATGGTGGCGGCATAGACTTTGGAAGAAACTTGTTTTTCGACAGGAAGAGACTCACCGGTGAGCATAGACTCGTCGACCGATGAGTAGCCAGAAACAATTTGACCATCGACAGGAATCTTTTCACCAGGGCGGACAAGAAGAATGTCGTCAACTAGAACCTGGTCGATAGGAATGTCGATGGTTTGACCATGGCGGATAACTCGGGCATTTTTTGGAGCTAGTCCCATGAGTTTTTCGACAGCCTGAGAAGTTTTACCTTTGGCTTTGGCTTCGAGATATTTTCCCAGAGCAACAAAAGTGATTAGTAGAGAGGCTGTTTCGAAATAGAGGTTGGGGATTTTTTGACTGTTTTGACCAAGCAAGGAATTTGTTTGGAAAAAATATGAAGTTAATTCATAAAGACTATAGAGAAAAGCAGTACTAGTGCCGATAGCGATGAGGGAATCCATGGAAAAAGTTCTGAGGCGAAGCGCGGACCAAAAGCCAGCAAAGAAGTTTGAACCGACATAAAACAGAACTGGCAAGGTAAGAAGGAATGAAACTATACCCATATAGGACATAATTAAATCTTCAAATGGAAGGTTGGGAACAAAGTCGTAGGTCATGAAGATGATCAGAGGGGAAGAAAAAAGAAGACCGAGAAAAAATTTTTTGGACCAATAGGTGATTTCTTGTTGACGTTTGTGCTGGGAACTAGACAAGGGGTCGGAACTGGGGAGAGTAGCGGAATAACCTGAATCTTTGACAGCTTTGATAAGATCGTTGGTGGACGAATTCTGGTTGTGGACAATATTGGCTTTTTGATTGGCGTAATTGACATTAACTTTGGAAACACCAGGGAGTTGTTCGATTGACTTTTGAATCAGAAGGGCACAGGAAGTACAATGCATGCCGGAAATATCCAAGGTAGTGACTGAGTTTTTGGATACTTCTTGATTCATAAGATTTAATTGGAGGCAATGACTTCGAGAGTGCCAGAAACCATACCCATCCAGCAACTAAAACGATAAACACCAGGGGTGGTGGGAGTAAATTCCTTATATGAAGTTTTGCCGGGAACAAGATTGATTTGACCTTGGAATAAATTTCGAGAAATAACAGCGTTGGTGCAACCAGAGGTGCCAGTGTCGGTAATTTCCCAACGAACAGGAACATTGGCGCGAACTCGAAGATAATTTGGAGTATAGCCAGAGGCTGAAGCATTCATTTTGAGAACCTGAACTCCGTTGACAATGGGAGGGAGATTGTCGATTGAAACTGAAGAGGCAGCTTTGGTAGGTTGAGCTAAATCTATTGAGGGAAGATTGAGAACTTTGAGCTGAGAATTAATGTTGAATAGAGAAAAGAAAAGGACTAAGAAACCAGCAAGATATGAATAAAACGATGAGCGAGAGGGAATAGAGAGAGCTTTGATGGAAGAGAAGCCAATTAAAAGAAGTGGGAGCGAGGTGCCGAGAACAAAGAGAAGCATAATGAGAGCACCAACGATGGGATCGCCGGAACCAAGGGCTAAAGTTTGGGCAGTGAGGGTGAAACCACAAGGGAGGAAAAAGGTTAGGCCGCCCATGAGTAGGGGCATAAATTTACCCTTGAAATTGGTCTCGTCGGAAATTTTGTTGGTGAATGATTTGGGAAGGGAAAGATTGAATTTATAAAAAGGAGGGATTTCGAGCATTTGAAGAGCAAAAAATAGCATGAGAAGAGAAATGGCGATAGTTAGATAGGCGCCCGAGTCCAAAGAGAGATGGAAACTTTGGCCAAGAAGTCCAAGTAAAAAACCGAAGGCGGTGAAAGAAAGGATGCGTCCAAGATTGAAAATGAAATGTGGCTCCATTTTCTGGAAAGTTGATTGGCTTGATGAATAAATTGAATTCCACTGCTTGGCCAGAGAGAGAACAATACCGCCCACTAGGGCAGCACAGGTAGAGAAACCTGCTAAAAGTCCGAAGCCAAAAAAGGCGACAAGAAGTGAGTTTGAGTCGACAGAAAGCAGAGAAGAGAAACCTTGTTTCTCGGCGAAGAGGTAGAGCAGGATGATTGAGGCTGAAAGGAGAAAGGGTAAGACTTTGTTTTTCAATTGAAAGGATTGGGAGGAGGGTGCTTCGGAAAAATGATAGTGATTGTCCTGAAAGAGTTGGTTGAGAAGATGGATTTGGGGACGAGTTGAACCGTGATACTTGATAGTGACAGTGCCATCTTTGGTGGATGCTTTGACAGATTTGACACCCGGCTGGCGACTAATTTCCTTTTCGATAATTAGCTCGCAAGAGCGACAATGAGTACCAGAAACAGAGTAAGTACATTGATTGGTATTAGACATACTACAAGTGTAGTAGCACATTATTATAAAGTCAACTGGATTTATTGTAGAATAAAGTAAGATGAATTACAGAAAATTGGGAAAAACAAATTTTGAAGTTTCAGAAATTGGGATGGGGACATGGCAACTGTCGGGAGACCCTGGAATGTGGGTGGGGACAGACGTGGAAGAAAGCTATAGGGCCTTGCATCGATTTGTGGAATTGGGAGGAAATTTTTTGGATACAGCCTGGGTGTATGGATACAAAGACGATGAGCCAGACAAACATCCATCAGAAGAAATGATCGGGAAATTTTTGAAAGAGACAGGAGCAAGAAATAAACTTATTATTGCAAGCAAGATTCCACCAAAGAACTGGAGCTGGCCAGCGATACCTGGAGTGGAAATTGACGAAGTGTTCCCAACTGAATGGATTGAAAAATGTATTGATGATTCTTTGAGATCGCTGGGAGTGGACTCGATTGATTTGATGCAATTTCATGTGTGGCAAGATGATTTTGCGAACCGTGATGAATGGAAGACAACAATTGAGAAAATTAGAAAATCAGGAAAAGTTAAATTTTTTGGAATTTCAGCAAATGACTATGAACCGGAAAATTGTTTGAAAACATTGGATACGGGATTGATTTCGACAATTCAATTTATTTTTAATATTTTTCATCAGAAGCCAACTGAGGGACTACTCCCCTACGCTAAGAAAAATAATATAGGTCTAATTGCCAGAGTGCCATTGGATGAGGGTGGACTTAGCGGAAAATTGTACTCGACTGAACAATTCCTGGAGGGAGATTTTAGGAAAAAATACTTTGGTGGAAAAAGAATGGATGAATTGGTAAAAAGAACAGATAAACTAAAGTCGATGTGCCCTGAAGCGAAGTGTTTGCCGGAAATGGCGTTGAGGTATATTTTGAGTTTTGACGAAATTGGAAGTGTAATTCCTGGGATGAGAAAAGTGGAGCATGTGGAGGCAAATATTCGAGCTGGAGAAAAAGGTAAGTTAAGTGAAGGGGTAATGGAAGAACTTAAGAAGCACGCTTGGGAAAGGAATTTTTATTTATAAAAAAAAGCTATGATTATGTTTGCAAAAGAAATCCTCGATAAGACTGGTAAGTTTTATATTGGATTTGTGGGAGATTCACTAACTTCTTGCGAGTGGGTTCATCCAAACTGGAGAGAGATTGTGGAGTATGTAGTTAAAGAAGAGTTACAAAAAGAATATGCAGATTGGAAGATTCCTTCGTGGGGAATTAGAGGTTTTAATTTTG
>QKGR01000021.1 GCA_003250375.1 Candidatus Shapirobacteria bacterium
GAAGCCAAGGCAATTTGCGACAGATTGCTAATTATTGATAAAGGGAAAATTGTACTTGATGAAGAAACGTCTAAAGTTAAAAATATTGAGAAAAAATTTATTGAATTAACAGCATGAGACAAATACTGACAATAGCCAAAAAAGAATTGTTGATTAGCTTGACCAGTCCGGTGGGCTATATTTTTGCGGGATTGTTGATTAGCGTGTGCGGTTGGCTGTTTTTTAAGGATTTGTTCGTGAGCGGGGTGGCTGATATGAGTACATATTGGCAAAGTTTGTCCTTTCTTTTGGTGATTTTTATTCCGGCAATTTCGATGAATTTAATTTCGGAGGAAAAGAAGAATAGTACTTGGGAGGTGCTTCTGACTTTGCCAATTGAAGAAAGAAGCTTTGTGCTGGGGAAGTTTTTGGGTTCGGCGAGTTTTATTGCTGGCGTGTTCTGCTTAATAATTCCGGCGATGCTTAGCTTGGGCTGGCTGGGGAATCCAGATTGGGGGGTGATGATAGGTGGATGGCTGGGAAATTTGCTTTTAGCATTAGCTTTTTTGAGCTTTGGACTAATGGTGTCCTCGATGAGCAACTCCCCTATTGTGGCGTTTTTAATTTCGGTAGTAGTTCTACTAATAAATAATTTAATTGGGCAAGAAGTGGTGCTGTCGAGAGTGCCTTTGTGGCTTAAGGAAGTATTGTCGGAAATTAGTTTGGCCAATCATGCTTATAGCTTTTCGTCGGGGATGGTACGAATTGTCGATGTGGCATTTTTTGCATCGTGGATAGCAATTTGCTTAATGATTAGCATACTGGTTTTAAAAAATAGAGGAAAATGAAGAAGATTAAGAATAATTTGACAGCTATCAATTTGATGGTACTGATCGTAATTATTAATGTAATTTTGGCTCTACTACCTTTACCAAAAATTGATTTGACCAACGATAAGGTTCATTCTTTGTCGGCATCGAGCAAGGAAGTGATTCGAAATTTGGATGATATCGTGAAAGTTAAGGTTTATGAATCTAAAGAACTACCGGCTGAAGTGAAGCAGGTGGCCGATAGTTTGAATTCAATTACAAAGGAATTTGCCAGATTGAATAAATCGAAATTTTTGGTGGAATTTATTGACCCTTCGGAAAGCAATGAACTAAAAGCTGAAGCGGTGAGTGAGGGAATTCAGACATTACAATTTTCGACGGTGAAGAATGAAAAACTGGAAGTGTCCAATGGATATTTGGGAATGACGATTAGCTTTGGAGATAAAAAAGAAGTACTACCAGTGGCCGGAGACGTGGGAAATGTGGAGTATTTTATTGTGTCGTCGATTAAAAAATTGACAGCTACTGAACTACCAAAAATAGTTCTAATTGATGGGACTATGACTAATAAGGAAAGCAGGATTAATATTTTTGAACAATATTTGAGCTCGGGATATAGAGTGGTAAATTTAGAAGTTGGATCGACAGCAAAGATTGAGGACGATGTGAAGACAGTGGTACTAGTGGGAGTGAACCAGGAATTGAAAAAAGAATTGGTCGATAGTATTGGGGAATTTGTAAGAAAAGGCGGTGCTTTGGTGTACTTGGATTCGCCAATAAAAGTGTCGGATAATTTGGAAGCATCGACAATAAGGACTGGGCTGGAAGGGTTGTTGTCGGAAAATGGGATTGAAATTAAAAATGCTTTAGTACTAGATTCGTCGAGCGCGATTGCTAGCTTTAGGAACAACAACGAATCGTATCTGACTCAGTACCCTTATTGGATTACAGTACTGTCGGAGAATGTTAATCGGGACACAGCCATGACTTCCAACATAAGTTCACCAATGCTGCCATGGACATCGCCAATAGAAACAGGAGAGGGAGTGAAGGCGATTGTACTTAGCTCCAACAAAGCAATTAGCATGGATAATTTAGCTAATATTCGACCTGATTCAAAGGCTAATATGCAAGGTAAGGAATTTGGGCAGTATAATTTGGCGGTATTGAAAACTGATGGAGCAAAGATAGGTGTAATTGCCAGCAATTATCTGTTGGACGATCAGTTCTTGAGTAATAATCAAGAGAATTTGGCTTTGGCCTTGAACATGGTTGATTATTTGTCCAACGATGAAACTTTGTTGTCGATTCGATCGAAAAGTATAAGCAGCAATCCCCTACGACCAATTGATGACTGGGTGAAACAAGTGGTGAAATGGGTAAACTTGGGCTTGCCGATAGTGATACTTTTGACAATAGGCTTAGTGGTGAGAATATGGAGAATTAAGAAAAATCGAAAGTATGAAATTAAGTAAGATATTTAAGGACAAAACGACTCTAAGTTTTATGGCTGTAGTGCTGGGGCTGGGAGCGATTTTGTTGATGAGACAATTGTCCGGGAAAAAACCTGAGAGCGTGAAACTTTTTGATAAGTTAGATAAAGTTTGTATTTCTGATTATTGTCTGGTGAATCAAGAGAGGGGTTGGATGCTTGATGACAGAGAGACTGTATTGCCAGCAAATAGGGATAATG
Source organism: Candidatus Shapirobacteria bacterium (assembly GCA_003250375.1). Taxonomy (GTDB): domain Bacteria; phylum Patescibacteriota; class Microgenomatia; order UBA12405; family UBA12405; genus SZUA-533. Next base: position 2,503 of record QKGR01000021.1, read on the forward strand.
TTGTAAAGCTTATAGATGTTTTGAGCACGATTAATTTGGATGAAGTGGTGTCGGTTAATAAAGATAGATTTGCTGATTATGGGATTGGCGATAGTAGTCCGATGTTGATTCGGGTAGACGGAACTGAGATTGAGGTGGGAAATATGTCGACTGATTATGCGTCGACTTTTATGCGCTACGGAGAATCGGTGTACAAAATTGATGGAGTGATAAACAAAACTACAATGTCGGCTAAAGACTATTGGCTTAAGACAACAATTGTTGAAGCGGATTCGAGTCAATGGAAAAAAATTGAGATAGTTTCGAAGAGAAGAAAAGTGGAAATTGACAAAGTTGAATCTACATGGTCGAATCAACAATGGACTAATATTTTCTTTGGAATGAAAGGTAAATTGGCAACTGGAGTTGATTTAAATAAAGTGACTTTTAGTCGAGAGATAAATTTAGTAAATGAATCTGAATCGAGTAAATTTAAAGTCGGAGAGATAGGAACATATAGAAATAAGAAATATTTTGTACTAGATGGAGATGGATTTTTGTATGAAATCGACAAGAAAATCTTTGATTCGTTGACAAGATTGGGCTAATAATTTAGACTGAATTAATATAATTCATTTATGGAGGATAAAAATGTCTAAGAATTCAGGTAAGTTTTTGTTAGCAGGTGTGTTGGGAGCAGTAGCTGGTGCGATTGGTGGTCTTTTGTTGGCACCAAAATCAGGAAAGGAGACTAGAGAAGATATTGCCAGAATGGCCAAAGAAATTTCTGATCAGTTGAAAAATGAAGCCTCCACCACAAGTGCAAGAGTAAAAGAAGTTTTCGGAGTGGCTTCAGACGAAGCCAAACAAAAATATATGGAAATTCGTGATTCTTTGTTTGCCAAAGTAGCAGCAGTTAAGAGCGCTGGTGAGGAAATAGATAAAGAAAGATATGCCCAGATTGTTGATGATGTAGTAGAATCCTTCAAAAGCGATTTGGAAGGTGCCAAAAGCGGAGTGAAGAAAATGTCTGAACAGATGAAAAAAGATTGGTTGAAAGTGAAAAAGGCAATTGCTTAAACTTCTTGGGAGGCGATAGTTTTGGTGATTAAGTCGTTGAGTTGTTTGAGACTGTCTTGATCGATAATTGAAACGACGAGTTTGGCTTTGAGTTGTTTTTTGATTTTGGCTAATTCTTGGGGTGTTTTGGTGTCTGATTTGGTGATAATGACAATTTCGGGCTTGGTAGCTAATTTGGAACTGTAGTTGTTTAGTTCCTGACGAATAGTTTGATAATCAGCCATAGGATCGACGGAATCGGCAGCAACACAATGAAGAAGAATTTGGGTTCTTTCGATGTGGCGAAGGAACTTGGAACCAAGACCTTTGCCTTCGGAAGCACCTTCGATAAGACCGGGAATGTCGGCGAGGATAAGATTGGACTTGGTGACACCAAGATTGGGCTCGAGAGTGGTGAAAGCATAGTTGGCGACTCGAGCAGAGGCTGATGTGAGTTCGTTTAGAATAGAGGACTTACCGACATTAGGAAGGCCAATTAATCCAACTTGAGCAATGAGTTTGAGCTCGAGGCGAAGTGTGCGCCATTCTTTTTTGAGTCCGGGTCGGAATTCCTGAGGAGTTTGATTGGTGGATGAACGCATGGAATAGTTGCCGACTCCACCCTTACCACCTTTGGCTAAAAGTTCTTTTTGACCGATTTTGGTGAGTTCTATTTGAGTGCCGTTGTCGTAGCTAATGATAGTGCCAAGCGGGAGCTCGAGAACTAAATCCTGACCGTTGCGGCCAGTGCGTTGATTGGGACCGCCTTTTTGACCATCTTGGGCAGAGAATTCTTTGGCATGACGAAATTGTTGAAGACGAGATATTTCGGGAACAGCAAGTGTGTAAACTTGACCACCATCGCCGCCGTCACCACCATCGGGACCACCTTTGGGTCGCCAGCGATCGGCATAAAAGTGGACGAGGCCATCTCCCCCATCGCCGGCTTTAATTTTGATTGTGACTTCGTCGATTAACATTATTATATTATAGCCTAAAGTTTGGTATTTTTGGTGGCCAGTTGGCCGCAGGCAGCCGAGATACTACTACCAAAGTTGCGTCGGAGGGAATATTGGACGTGATTCTTGTCCAAGAGCTGACAAATTTGACTGATGCGATCGGTGGAAGAAGAGCTAAGGTTGGAAGAAGTTTGATTTAGAGGAATGAGATTTAGGTAGAATAGGTGGTGTTGTTTGATAAATTTAATGAGTTGATTGATTTCTTCGGGAGTATCGTTGACTTGACTGATGAGAGCGTATTCAAAAAATAGTTGACGGTGGGTGTGGTTGACGTATTTTTTGGCAGATTCGAGTAATTTATCGAGAGGGTTGGTGAGAGCTATAGGCATGAGTTTGGCTCGGGTGACCTGATTGGCTGAATGGAGGGAAATGGCTAAATTGATGTTGGAATTCATTTGAGTAAATTTATCGATGGCAGAAATGATGCCGGAAGTGGAAATACTAATTTTTCGGGCGCCGATGTCGAGTGCGTTTTTGTGGTTGATAATTTCCAAAGATGAAATGAGATTGTCCCAATTGGCGAAGGGTTCACCCATGCCCATGAAGACAATTCGGCCAATATATTTGGGATAGAGGAGTTGATTCCAATAGACAATTTGATCGACGATTTCGTCGACACTGAGATTGCGAATAAAACCCATTTTGCCGGTGGCACAGAAAGTGCAGCCAATAGGACAACCAACTTGAGTCGACAAACAAGCGGTGAGCCATTGATCGTAGTCCATGAGGACGGTTTCGATGGAATGGTCGTCGGAAAGTTTGAGTAGGGCTTTTTTGGTGTGTTTATCTTCGATTAAATTCTGAGCTGAGACGGAGATAAATTCAACTTGGTCCTGAAGCTGGGAGCGGAGATCTTTGGGGATGTCGGACATATCTTGATAGGATTTGACACGACCGGAATAGTAGTTTTTTAGAATTTGAGTAAGACGATAGGACGGGACATTGTTGGCTTGAAGAAAATCGGAAAGTTGCTTTTGATTCATGTACTATTGTACCGCAGCCAAATAGTCGCCTTTTTGATGGAAGCCTACAATGGTTTTGATTGGCAAACCATCTTTGAAGATGATGACGGTAGGGATGGAGGTGACATTGTACTGGGAGGCAATTTCGGAAGATTCGTCGACATCAAGCTTGGCTACTTTTATGGATGGATCGGCAGATATTTCTTCGATTATCGGAGAAAGCATTTGGCAGGGACCACACCATTGGGCCCAAAAGTCGACGAGGACAATACCTTTTTGCTCGAGAACTTCTGATTTGAAATTAGCATTGCTAAGATGAATTAAGGCCATGTTATTTTCGGAAATCTTCCTGCTTAACGACTAATTTGGCGGTGTAGACAATTTGGCGGATGATGCCATCGGGAGTTTCGATTTGGTTCTCGCCGGAAAGTTGGAGATATTGTTTGAGGTAGTCGGAAAGGAGTTCTTTGATTTGGTCTTTGTTTTCTTTGACTTTGACCAAAAGCTTGACGGCCTCTGGAGTAGAAAGGAGTTGCTTTTTGACGGCATTTTTTTCTTTGGCAACGGCTTTGGCAGCTTCATTTTTTTCCTGATACTCGGGTGAGCCATCGAGAATTGAATCGACCATTTCTTTGTATTGATTCAATTCTTTTTTGATTTCTTCAATTTTGGAATTGTGGCTAAGAATTAGATTTTCGACACTAAGTAGATTTAGAGCGTCGTTTTGGGGTGCTGAGGTAGGATTGTCTGACATACAGAATTAAATATAGAGAAGGCGTGTGAATCTGGCAAGGTAACAAAAGCGAACAAATCTAATTTACTTTTTATTCTTGCGGAGAAACAAAGTCGGACTCTATGGATTGAAGTTCGGAAAGATTGGAAATTCTGACTAATTTGGAACGAAGCTTGGAAGCATTGGGGAGGCCACCAGCGTAGAGGAGAAAATGCTTGCGGAGGGGATCGAAACGGCGTTGGGGAAAAATTTCGGTAGATAATTGGGCATGGTAGATCATGGCGTCGTATTTTTCTTGGGGAGTGGCTTTGTGGTCGGCGAAGACCCAGGGGTTGCCCATGCAGGCCCGACCGATGAGAGCGCCATCGATATGATATTTGTCGATGTATTCTTGAGCTTGAGAACGGGATTGCAAATCGCCATTGCCAAAGATTTTTACTCCAGATCCTTGGGCCATATCGACGACTGTCTTTATGAGATTCCAATCGGCTTGGCCTGAATAGGCTTGTTTGAGAGTGCGACCATGGATTGAAATAAAATCGGGATGTTGATTGAGTAAAACGGGAATCCAAGTGTCGACACTGGGAGAAGAAACACCGAGACGAGTTTTGACAGAGACAGTAGGTTGCCTTGGAGTGGAATCGTTGACTGAAGAGTATTTTAAATTCCGATCGATGATGGCTAGGGTTTTTTGATTTAGGCCAATATCGTTGATGCTGGTTTTACCAGAAGTATAATCGGCAACAGCTTGCTTAACAGACTGAATGATTTGAACGGCTAAATCGGGAGTATTGATGAGAGCGGCGCCGGAACCATTGTCGATGACGGTTTTGGCAGGACAACCCATGTTGATGTCGATACCATCGAAGCCAAGATGAGTGAGAATGATGGCTGATTTATAAAATGAATCTGGATCCTTACCAAATAACTGGCCAACAATAGGACGTTCAATTTGAGAAAAGAGAAGTTGATCGTAGAGCTTGACACCGCCATGGGAAATGCCTTCAGCGGAGACAAATTCAGTGAAAGTAATGTCGGGCTTGGAGATTTTGGCTTGAACAAGGCGAAAAGGCTCGTCGGTGATGCCATCCATAGGAGAAAGACAGATGGGTTTGTGAGAATTTAGAGAGTCTTTTAATGAACTATAGTCAGACATTCTCTAATTATACTTGAATATTTGGGTAAATATTTAAATAAATATTGTTAAAATATGAGATGAAAATGACTATAGAAAATGTCTCTAAAATCTGTGATGTAGAGAGTGAAGTTGGACTATTAAGAAATAAAGGCGTTGACTTTTTTTACGAATATATTGAAAGCAAAAATGACTTGGGAAGAATACCAGGATTGATCAGAAACACAACGAGCTCAAATCCGTTAGTTTGGGTAACCTGCGCCGGAGGATGGACAAGATCGTTATCTGTAGCTAAGTCACTATTAAACTCGAATTTGTGTAGATTAAGTAAGTTTAATTATAAAAGTGGTTTTGATTTGGAGGCGAGAGGCTGTAGTTATCCGAGGGAATATGAACTATTACTTCGCGAAAATAGAATATACAACAGTAAAGACTCGTATCCTTTGGATATGTTGATTCTGTGCGTTGACGAACATGGTTATGATTTAAATGGATACAACAAGGTCATGAAGATACTCGCAAGAAATACAGAACCAGCTAAAAATTGTGATCTCAAGGTATTATTGTTGGGAGGTAATGAAAGAAACTATTGAACTATTTTCTTTTTTTATTTCTTGAGGCAAATTTGGAACCGACTTTGGAGCCGAAAGCTCGGGAATTAAAAACTGATTGGCGGATTTTTTGGCCTTTGCGGACTCCCCTAACTAATGGAACAGAAAATGATTCGACAGGAGATTCTTTTTTGACACTATTGTGACTGGTGTTTTTGGGAGCAAATTTTTTGTGTTTACTTAATTTGCGATCCATGGCCTCTTGGTGGCGTTGCTGACCTTCGGGAGTTTTGAAGGGATCGGGCTGGGCGAAGTCGACGATTATGGTTCGGTCTTCCATTTTGTAGCCATGGAATTTTTGCTTGGCTCTAATGGCATCCTGGAGATCCTCATACTCGACGTAACCCATGCCGCGGGAACGACCCCAGCGATTGTGGATGATTTTGATAGAGATAATTTTACCTTCGGCGATAAATAAACTCAAAAGATCGCTTTCGGTGAATTTATAAGGAAGGCTTCCGACAAAAAGTCGGGGGGAGGGTGCATTTGACGACATGTGTATATTATATAATAAAATGAATGATTAAATACGAGAAATATACCTTAGGCGACTTAGAGACGAATTGCTATCTGGTGTGGGATGTGGCGACGAAAGCGGCTGTAATAATCGACCCGGCTGACGACGGGGTGTTCTTGGCCGATGAGATTCAAAACAAACAGTTGAAACTAAAGTATATTTTGGCGACTCACGGCCACTTCGATCACCTATTGGGGGCGATTGATTTGAAGTTAATTTTTGGAGTGCCTTTTGCGTGTAGCAGCAAGGATATGTTCTTGTTGGAAAGGCAGCAAGACACGGCCAATCATTTTTTGAGTCGAAAAGTTCAGGCGCCAAATATTAGGACAATTGATGTGGACTTGGAGAGTACAAATATGATTGGATTTGGAGAAAGTAGCTTGGAGCTGATTTTGTCGCCAGGACACACTCCGGGTGGGGTTTGTTTTTATAGTCCGGAAGATAATTTACTATTTAGCGGCGACACGATTTTTTGGCATAGCCGAGG
>QKGR01000007.1 GCA_003250375.1 Candidatus Shapirobacteria bacterium
ACCGTCAAATATTTGAATAATACTTAACCGATTATCTCTATCTAAAAAAGCATTCTCACAAATAACAGCGAAATTAAATTTCATAAGCTATTATACCTTAGCAATCCACAACGACAATGAATCCAACAATATTATTTCATACCCATAACTTCTTCCCCCATCTTAACAAATAAAATCCAATCAAATAATAGCCAACTAAAATTGCCCAATTAAATTTAACTTCCCACAAAGGCACCCGGCTGGTTAGCTCCACCACCCCATCAAAAAATTTCAAGCTTGGCAACAGCAACCACAACACCAACCTCGCCACTTCCAAATTTATAAGCCCTACCACCACTCCCGCCATCCCCAGCACCGAAATTATTTCCACTACTCCAGTCACCAGCACACTTCCCACAATCCCCATTACTCCAATTTTTCCCACTCCCAAAGCCAAAATCGGCCACAACCACAAGTTCACCCACAGCGATTCTGCTCCAATTTTCATCCCCGGAATTTTCGACCTCTCCCACTCAAGCCACTTTGGTCTTGGCTGGTTTATGGCCACGAAAGCCACCAAGCTCAGCCAAAAGCTCATACTAGAAAAGATTTCCCAATCCAACAAAAACAAGATTACAACTCCAACCATAGTTCCTCTCCACCAATCAAACTTCCTCCCCAACAAAATTGCCAAGTTGGCCAGGCTCAAAAACACCACCCCCCGAAAAATCGGCGCCTCCATCCCCAGCATTAGAGCGTACTTCCACATCCCCGCCAGTCCCAAAACTACCGCCTTCTTCCTCCCCAAAAAACCTGCCAATTTATCTATCAGAAACCTACTTATCAGTATCAAATTGGCTCCTGAGGCCACCACCATATGCACCAAGCCCGAATTGATTAATTTTTCATAATAATCCCGACTCATCCCCTCCTTACTCCCCAACACTATTCCCTCCACAATCCCTGCTTCCCTACCCGGCAACAAGTTCTGAATCACACCAATCAAACTCTGCTTATCTATAAACTTATATATCAATACAACCAGAATCGTCAGCCCTAAGTACTGATAAATTTCATATCGAAATTTCATCCTTAATTTTGTCGAATAATTTCTCCCCAATTCCCGGCACTAGTTTCAACTCCTCAATTGTCTTAAAACCCCCATTGTCCTCCCTATACTCAATAATCTTTTTGGCAATACTTGGACCAATTCCACTCAAAGTATCTAGTTCCTCCACTCCAGCCTTATTTATGCTCACCAAGCCACTGCTATTCTTTGTACCTAATACCGATCCTTCTTCCACTTTTTCTCCAATTTTTGGAATATAAATCTTCATCCCATCCTTCACCAATTCCGCCCGATTAATATTGGCTTCCACCCAAGCCACATCCGCTTCCTTGGCCAGTCCTCCCGCCAAGCCCAAGGCCTCGCCCACCCTGCTCCCCTCATTCATCTCATACAAACCCGCCCTATTCACCTCACCCGCCACATCAATCATAACCTTATTATTAACTTCTGCATCATTCTTAATTAGCTCCAGCTTCGCCTCGCTTTTCTTTTCTCCCCTCAATGTCCAGCCCAATCCTCCCAGCACCAAAACCGCTCCAGCCACCAAAATCAAGTCACCCCATTTGATTTTAGTTCCCATATTTAAAGCTATCATTTTGTAATTTAAATCACAATTAGCCAAAAGACTTCCCAATTTGGCAAAATATGCTTATTATTATAAGTAATGCCCAACCTTAAATTGTTATTTTTACTCTCCTCACTTTCCCTTCTAGCCTTCCTCATCTCCATTACTCCCCTTGCCGCCTTCCTTCCCCAAATTGTTGCCTTCTTAGTCATTCTTTTCTTTGCCCTCCATCTTTCCCAATCCATTGCTCAAAGCGACCATTTGGCCGCTAGCTTTGTTACCTTTATTGTCATGCTCATTGTTTTTACCACCGGCGGCCTCTCTTCTCCTGTCTTTTTTCTCACTTATTTTCTACTTTTCTCCCTCGCTTTTCAAAATACCCCCAAAACCATCCTTCCCTATTCTGCCTTCCTCATCATCCTTCTTTCCCAATCTCTCAACTCAATCGATTCCCTAATCCCCCTAGTTTCCCTCCTCTTTATCTCCCCTCTAGTCTGGATTGTTTCCCAAGAACATCTTTCCAACAACTTCATGTCCACTTCAATTAGCCAAAAACAAACCGACGCCCTCCTTTGGCTTTCCCTTCGTTTCAAAAATTCCCTTACTCAAATTATCGATCAGCTCACCATGCTCTCCCTCGACCCCAAGCTTTCTCCTACCCAAAAACGTGACATTGTCAACCTTCGACGTCGTAGTAAAAGTCTACTTACTTCTTCACGTCAATTGGTCACCGACATCGAAGAAGAAGATTATGGCTACTAAACAAATTTTTACATTTTTTTTCATTTTCTTCTTGTTTCTTGCTTCTTGTTTCTTGAATCTAAATTCTATCCAAGCCTTCACCTTTTCCTCCAGTAGCTACATCATCGATTGGGGTAATTTCAATATTACTTCCGGCAAAAAAAATTCCACCAATTACCAACTCACCGACACTGTCGGCCAAAATGCTCCCGGACTTTTTACTTCTTCCGGCTACAAAGTTAAATCTGGTTTCCAATATATTTACGAAACTATGGCTCCTTTTTCTTTTGCCGTCAACCAGCTCGACATCGATTTTGGCACCCTTACTCCCGAAATCGGCGTCACTGCTGTCGGCACTCTCCAAATAACTTCCCCCGCTGGCCATGGCTATCAAATAACTGCCTCCGAAAATCACCCTCTCTACATTTCTCCTACTTCCGCCATCCCCGATTTCCCCGGCGACAACAACCTTGCTTCCGAATCCACTTCCGACACCTGGAACAGTTCTACCACCTACGGTTTTGGCTTCAATGCTCAAGGTGATGGCACTACAAGTTATTTTTCTAGTACCTCCCATTTCCGTCAGTTTGCCGACCTCTCCCAAAGCGAAATTGCCCAAGTTATTGCTTCCGAGGATACTCCTCAAACCAACCGTACCCAAACTATTACCTACAAGGTAAATATCTCTCCTCAGCAAGCCGCCGGTCGCTACCAAAACTCTATTAATTACACCGCCGTCCCCAAATACTAATATGCAATTCAACCTTTCCTTCTCCCCAGCCCAAACTGAATTTATTGCCACCCCTGGAGCTACTTTTACCCAAGCCTACCAAATTCTCAACAACTCCCAAAACACCATTTCTCTCTCCACTTCCATTGAGTCCTGGCAACCCCAAGGCATCGATGGCTCCGTCGCCTACCTTCCCAACCAAAACACTGGAATTGAATTCTCCCTCAACAACGCCGATCTCAAACTCGGCCAAAATTTTAATCTTCGCCCCAACGAAAGCCGCCAATTAGTTCTCAAAGTCAAAATCCCCCAAGATGCTCCTCTTAAGGATAATTACTTCACTTTCTTTATTTCCAAAATTGGCAACAATTCCCAAGCTGAACTTGGTTCCTCCATCTCGGCCAAAATTGGCTCCCACCTCCTCCTTTCCGTCGCCAACCAGGAAAATCCTCCCGCCCAAGCCAAAATCGAAAGCTTCACCCACAGCCCCCAAATAAAAGATGTTTTCCTCACTCCTATTACTTTCAATTCCATTATCAAAAACGAATCCGATTATTTTTTCCGAACTTTTGGCCAACTAAGCATTAGCAAAAACAACCGAACCTTAAGTGAAATTCAGCTCAATCCCCAGAATGTTCTGGCTCATCACAGCCGCCAATCCACACCCATTAACCTCAATCCACCCTTCTGGCCCGGCGCCTACCAGGCCACTCTCAGCCTCGACGCCTCCGCTTCTTCTGCCTCGGCCAGCACCAGTTTCTACGTTTTCCCTTTCTCTCCCCTAGTTCTTATCGCCCTTTTCGCTTTCCTAATTTGGCTAATACGCCGCAAACAACACTAATTTCTCCCCAACATTCAAACAAAAAGTGTTATAATCCTCACAAATGACACAAGAAAGAAATGCCGAAATTGCCAGACAAAGAAATGGAAGATTTGGACTTCTAGCGGCCATAGCCCTACTACCAGCCACCCCAAGAGTCGCGCTTTGGAACTGGCTCAGTGGCCCTTTCGACCCTACCAAAATAGGTTCTCAAATCAACCTTGGAACCTGCACCTCCCTTCGTCGCTCCCCTCCAGCCTTTGGCGTCGCCGGCGATAAAGATGTCATACTTACAGTCGATGAATGTCCTGACGAATATTTAAGAGAAACAAACACTGAACATCAGATGGGGTCATATTACTGGACTACCGTAAACCCTGCTATGATAGGCCAAACACGCATTCATGGATATGAAAGAAATAATCCCTTTGGCCCATTACTAAATTACCGACAGGATATCCCCAACATTGATCCAGACGGAACAGCTCTCCAGCTCAATCTCTCCCCGCTCCAAGCCCATGCTCTAATAGATAAGATTGCACATAGTCTATACAAAAGCAATCGTATTTCACTACCTTCTGCCGGCACTATGACCGGCAAAGATGCCTTCCTCCAACTTCTTGTTGTCCGAAACGGACCCAACGACTCCTTCAATCCTGTCGATACAGGCCGAAGCGGTGACGAATCATTCTTCTACCGGGCCAGAACTAGAGACAGCGTGAGCATGTTTGGCCAGGAAAGAGACGACGCCCGAACCATCCACCTCAAAGCCACCCTCAGCTAACCCTTGACATCCAGCACATCTTATAGGATAATACCCGCAATTAGTATTTACACATCTAATACATATATGAACAAGCGTATAAAATTCGAATTAGGATTATGCACCGCCGCTGGTATGTTGGCAGCTTTAACTGGGTGCACTCCACAAACTATCACACCAGAATCACCAGTTAGAATCACTCCAAACAAAGATCAACCCGTTAATGTTTACGATGACCTAAACTATGGTGCATCCAAAGCAAGTGTAGAATGCACAATAGAACCAGGACATACCGGCCGGGCTATTGGTTCAGAGCCATTATTTAATGGATTTCAAGAAGAGACAATTTTGCGTGTCGATTTACCATGCAAAGGCTTCGTGTTCGCCCACGACACAAAAGTTGTAGAACCTGATCGACGCTAATTTTCTTTACCACCCCAAAACCCCGCTGAAAGGCGGGGTTTTTCTATGTCTCCACTAAATTATCTCTCAATTCATGATAAACATAGTTCATCCATAAATCTAAACACATCGATGAATATTCGTACAAATCGACACAGTCAAGTGCCACGCTTTCATTCCCCTCCAATACTGCTATCATTTGTCCTCTTTTTGAATCTGATACTGCCGATATCAACTCCTTTTGATCACCAAAAATCACCGTTTCCAACATTGTTCTATATAAATCCATAACTTCCGAATTAATTTCCGGCTCTGCCATATAACTATCGGTACCATAATTCACAGCAGCCTCAAACGTTAAGTCCAATGCTTCTGTCGCCATTAAATCCAAAGGATTCCATTTCCTCATTTCCTCCTCATTCTCCGACAATCTAAATCCATGCATATCGCAAATAATCAATTCCGGCAATTCTTCTCCACTACAAATCTGCTTATAGTCCTCACACAATTTATCCAAAGCCATCCACACATTCCAATTCGGCCTTGTTTTACTCCAACTACTTTCACCTTTTCCTTCGTAATATTTCTTAACTCTTTCCAGTGCCTCAGCAGAACTCTTTTTACTTTTCCAATCTATACCTTCCAAAATAGTTGAATAATGAGCCGCCCCTTCCTTCTCCACAAATCCATCTAAATCTATCAAAGGCACATTGTTGGCTGTGCAAAAAATACCCGAGGCCAATGATTTACCTTGCATCGATGGACCATAAATTCCTATCAATATCGGTGTTTTCTCTTCATCTTTTCTAACCCCATATTCCTCCACTACTTCTTCAAAGCTCATTCCTTTGTTCAACATTAAGTGCACTGCTATCACTGGTGGCAACTTACATTCATTCATCACTCTGACAATTTCTTTCGACCTAATTTCACTAATTTCACAAAACATTGTCTCTCTACAATTACCAAAACCATTTTCTACCCCCACCACACTTTGCATTCCTCCAAATCTTGGTATCTGCACTCTCAACACATCACTTCTATCGCCAGTTGCAGGGTCCATGTCTGGTATATCACTAATCTTAAATGTATTAGAATATCTGTCTTCTAATAAACTATGTACTCTCAATCCAACTCTATCCACCACAACATTCGACATCTTCTCTTTTATCTCAGTAGCGACAACATCTTTCATTCCCGAATCCTATATCCCACCCTGGGGACCGTCTCAATAACATAAACTTTCAATTTATCCGCCAATCTTCTCATTGCCTTGTTTATTGCCTGATCGGAAAACTTATCGTACTTTCCTTCCCCCCATTTCAAATCGGCCACTTTTTCCTTACTCACCAGTCCTTCATTTTCCAGCATCCACTCAATAATCTTTTTCTCCTCTGGACTCAATTTAAATTCTGACACTTTACCTTTCTCCTCAAAACTTAAATCAAAATTTATCTTAAAATCAAAACTCTTGTTTGCTCCAACACTACTAACTAGTCCTCCAATTTTTAATCCGTGTTTTTCCAAATCCGACTCACTCATTTTATTTATTACCCTACTTATTGACTTCAGTACAGTTTCAATTCCTTCATCTTCCAAATTATTTACTGCCAAGAATTTTGCAATTTGCGGCAAAGCACCCGACAACTCATATATCCGCTCAATTTCTTCATTATTCAATTTTTCATTAAAATACTTCGCCAAAATCTCAATATCCTTTTTACTCAACACCTTCAAAAACTCTCTTCCATAAATATGGGAAGGAATATACGACTCCTTAAATACTTCTTTTTTTAGAATATTTGGATCGTTCACCAGCAAAACTATCTTCTGATCCCAGTCGGCCTTTTTAAAGTACTCCTCCGCTACACTTAAGGCCTCAGGATTGATATCAAAGCCCAAATCGACTAACTGAAACTCCCCCAGAATTTTACCCTTTTCGCTTATGTAAACAACCTCAGGGTGACGTTTTGCATACATCTTTAGAAGATGCGAACCACCCATTCCCGGCACCGACACCAACAACAAATTGGCCTTCATTTGCCTATGCTGATCGATTACTTTCTCTATTTCTTTGTATGCTTCCTGATCGTATAGATCCATATAGACTAATTTATCACAATTATCCTCTTGGGCCGGAATCAGGTAGTTCAAGCAATAAACGTAAAGCTAATTTCTCGGCTTCATCTTCCATTTTTGGCGCTTCGTTTTGTTTTCTAGCTTGGTACTCTTTAATAGCCGATAGTCTTTCGTTGATTCCTGCGTGGTCGCTTACTAAATAACTTTCTAAATGACTTTTTGCCCCAATTCCAAAGATTCCTTTCGAATCAACCACGCTTCTTTCTCGTCTTGAAGTATACAACTCACTTCCATGAAGTTTGTCGTACTTATTAAACAATGTAACAAGAAATTCATATTGGTCTTTACTTATCTCACCAGCTCGATACTTTTCCAACATGGGTTCACGTAATGGTCTACTATAAGCAGGAATTCCAGAATTCAAGTCAAAATCGACATTTACACGAACTTGTTGAAGAATAGGATCAATCGTTGCTGCTAAATCATTAATTCTTTTTGTTTCCAAAAGTCTATCCTTTTCCTTTTGCTCAGCTTCAAGCACTTCTCTTTTTATCCTTTCTTTTTCGTTAAAATCGCTCACATCCTTACTTCTCTTTTCCAAAATCTCGCTATTTTGCCCACCAATTATAGGTCCACTACTATACATGTCCCATAAATTATATTTCCTTTCTTTAGAAATACGCTGCAGTTCCACAGTAAAGGGGTCAGAGGGATTTATTTCCTGTAGGTAGTCATAACTCAATGATTCATTGCCTTTATCAATTAATTCAATCATTGCTTGAGCACCAAGCTTTTTTCTTGTTTTTCCATTCTCAGGCATCGTACCACTCTTATCTTTCATGGCCTCTGCACTCTCAAACATATAACGAACACATCCCAAGACTATTCCTTGCAGTTTCTTTCTATCAGCCTGACTAACTTGAGAATTCCACGACGCTTTTGCAAGCGCTAAAACTATAAAATCAACATTTGAGCCGAGCACTGTTTCCCGCCAAACCTGATCAGGTATCTTAACCCCAATAATTTTAGAGACGGTTTCAGGATCAATCTTTTGAGCATCAGTGGATTTGTCAATCACGCCATACATCCTATATCCTACTGATTCAGCCAAAACAGTAGACACCCAACCTCTATCTTTTTTGTCCAGAGGAGAACTTTCAGCCGTTAATACGCTCCAAATCCTTTCGCTATTTTTATTACCAAAGACTATGTTATTTTGACTGCAAGCAAGCACAATATTACTAGCAAGTTCTTTTTCAAAATGCAGCACTTCCGGACATTTCTCCAAAAGCTTTACGGTCAAACCGATAGACTCTCCTCCACCAAAAGACTTAATATTTTTAAGAATCCCCTGAGCTCTCATAACTCTAGCCATTTCAGGTTCTATATCATCAGATGCCACATTATCAAGACTGTCAATTAACTGACTCATTGATTCAAGTCCTTTGGTAACTTTTTCTTTTGCCGCCTTTTCTTCCTCTTCCCCAAATGGCATACCCAACGATTCAGCCCTTGCATTTACCCCACTATGGATACTTTTCATCAATCCAAAAGATTCCTTTGATCCTTCATTCAGATTCTCATCCAAGGCATCTGCTTTTTTCAAGCTACTTGGCGGTTCAGGTCTGGCAGGAAGATCATCAACCTCACCAGCTTTCTTAAGTAAATCACAATTTGTTTTCCATTCATTTAACTGTCGAGTATAAGAATCACGCTCTGTGAATACTTTTTGAATTTTTAAAACAACTTCAGGAACATGAGAACTATTCAAAGTTTCTTGTGTATCAATTGACATAACATTTATAACTTATAATGTAATCCTATTTAACTTCAAAATAGCCTTAAATTCAACCAATTGTTTGCCTTGTCCCCTATTTGTCCACTCCTTGTCCGCTTTCTGTCCAGACAATAACTTAAGACTATAGGACAATACAACCGTCTTCACTTAATATATTTATAACAAAAATGATTCATAAAGAAAACTTAATCCTAAGTTCAACCACTCCTGTTTATCGCATACCAATAAGTCACAAATCAAGAGATTTTGCTTATTCAATTCAGTTCTTAAACAAGAAAGATGAATGGACCAGGGAAAACGATATTATTAAGGATATTGCAGGCATACAAAGGGAAGCTCAATCTATTCATTTGGACCACACTCCTTTCTCCCCCGAAGCTCTTCGGTCTGGTACTATTTTGGCTGCTAATATATACAACCTCCACCAAGCCGATTTAACAGAAAACCCAAATCTAATCAACTTAGCCGCAAATGGATTAACATATACAATTTCTATTCTAGCTTCTAAACCTAACTTAATTACAGAAGCCTTTAGGGTCAGCCATGTTATTAAAGCTCTTCAAATCGACCACCGCGCTTCAATCATCGCTACTTACCTAACCAATCAAATAATTTAAAAAATATCTAATTACTAATTATATCAACCAACTATGTTCCAAAAAGAAACAATGCCCGTTTACTATGACCCTGCAAATAATGGCCACCCCTATTCTCCTATTCTAGAAGGCCAACACGATATTACCTATCTGAGCACGGAATATAAGCCAAACTCAGAAATTATGCTAGCAGGCCATCCTCTTTTAAAATATCCCTTCAAACCGGAAACAATAGAAGAATTTCCTTTCCAAAATGGCACCTACAGTTTTGTAGACCAACACGAGCAAACGGTAATTTACACTCAGCAAACCACAAGGCTGCAAGGTTCTGGTGTCCACCTCATGTTGACTAGAACCCAAAAATCTAGTGGCACCATTGACGGCTACACCGTTTTTTACCAAGACGAATACGACCCCAATGTATACCACCAAGATTTCCATGGTCACCAAAAATTATTAGCAGAATTCACTAAAAATCCCAACACTCCCACTGTTCAAATACTGAATCACTTGGCAGAAAATATTAGTCGTCCTCAATTGGAAGCCAATCCAAGAAATTCCCAAGTACTTGCCGGCCACATATGGGCACAATATAGAATTTATTCCAGAGACAATTCTCAGCATTCACAGGATCTGACCAATTTTATTAGCCAAAAAACCGCCGAAACACTTCTAAATCTTACTCACGACAACCAAACCGCGCTTACAGCTCTTAGTGCCATTCACCAAATCCTAAACGACACATATAATCAATGGAACCATGAAGAATGCGCCTCAACAGCCAGGCGAACTTTCGACACCCATAATGAAGTTTATGAAATATTTAGAACACTTGTTAATGGGCTTCAAGATGACTATTCAGATGTCGTTTCTTATCTATCTCATATAGTCCATATGGACTATATTACAAATGTTGGACCATCCCTCCCTCCCAAAGACGCTTACAAAGATCTTGATTGGGATATACTCGAAAAAGCCACAGAAGAAGATTAAATTTAAAACCCCTCCTGCTCGGAGGGGTTTTATTTTCTGATTTACTCCTAGCTCCCCTCTTGAAGCTTGTCTGCCGTTGAGGTAGGGGGAATACGGCAAAGCCGAAGGGGTTTTATTCAGCCACGGCGGCTTGCTTCGCAAAGCCGAAGTTGAGCTTATTTTTCTTGTTCTTGCTCAACGAAGGCTTGTGCTGCTGCCAACCTGGCAATTGGTACTCGGTAAGGACTACAGGACACATAATTTAGTCCGATCTTATGACAGAAGAACACCGTCTCCGGATCGCCTCCCTGCTCACCACAAATACCAATATTCAAATGTTTGTTGCCCGACCTACCCAAGTCGATGGCCATTTTCATTAGTTTACCCACGCCTTTCTGGTCCACTGATTTGAAAGGATCTTCCTTCAAAATTTTCTGGTTCACATACTCTTTGATGAATTTACCAGCATCATCGCGGGAAAAACCATAGGTCATTTGGGTCAAATCGTTGGTTCCAAAAGAGAAGAATTCCGCCTCAGCCGCAATTTCATCGGCCGTTACTGCTGCTCTAGGAATCTCGATCATAGTTCCAATTTCGTACTTAATTTTTACACCATATTCTTTTAGTGTCGCTTCGATCACAGGTATCAACCTTGACTTTAAGAATCTTAATTCTTCTACATCAGCCACCAATGGAATCATTATCTCAGGCACAACACTAAAGCTTCTG
Source organism: Candidatus Shapirobacteria bacterium (assembly GCA_003250375.1). Classification (GTDB taxonomy): domain Bacteria; phylum Patescibacteriota; class Microgenomatia; order UBA12405; family UBA12405; genus SZUA-533. The sequence continues at coordinate 11,244 of QKGR01000007.1, forward strand.
TCAGCCGCCATAGCTTCAGCGGCGGCGGCCATAATCGCTCGCACCTGCATCTCAAAAATTTCCGGATAAGTTACTCCCAATCTACAACCTCTATGACCCATCATTGGGTTGAATTCATGCAAAGCCTCGACTTTCTCTTTGAGAACTTTAGCAGACACACCTATCTCTTTGCTAATGGCTTCAATATCCTCGTCCTCTTTGGGCAAAAATTCATGTAAAGGTGGATCCAGCAAACGAATCTTCACCGGTTGTCCCTTCATTATCTCAAATAATTGTCTAAAATCATTCTTTTGCATTGGGAAGATTTTGGCCAAGGCCGCTTCTCTTTGTTCCAAAGTGTCGGCCACAATCATTTGTCTCACTGCAAAGATTCTGTCCTCTTCAAAGAACATATGCTCTGTTCGGCAAAGTCCAATTCCTTCAGCTCCAAATTCTCGAGCTTGTTTGGCATCTTTTGGAGTATCGGCATTGGTGCGTACCCCCAGCTTTCGGTATTTGTCGGCCCATTTCATTATTTGTTCAAAATCACCCGACAAAGCAGCTGCCTGGGTTGGGATTGCTCCCAAATAAACTTCACCTGTCGATCCATCCAAAGTAATAATATCCCCTTCTCTGATTTGTACGGGCGACTCGTGAGTCGCCCCTCCTACAGAGAAAGTTTTAGTTTCTTCAGAAACTAAAACTGATTCCGCTCCCGACACACAGCATTTACCCATACCCCGGGCTACCACTGCCGCATGCGAAGTCATCCCACCACGAGCTGTCAAAATTCCCATGGCTGCATTCATACCTGCCAAATCTTCTGGACTGGTTTCCGCTCTTACCAAAATAACTTTCTTACCCTCCCCCGCTCTTTCAACTGCAGTCTGAGCATCGAACACTACTTCTCCAACTGCTGCTCCAGGGCTGGCTGGCAAACCTTTGGCAATCACTTTGAAATCATTTTTAGCCTTGCTGTCCAAGGTTGGATGTAGAAGCTGATCCAAAGATTCTGCCTCCACTCTAAGCAATGCCTCTTTTTCGTCGATTAATCCTTCGGTCACCAAATCGACTGCCACCTTAACTGCTGCCGCTGCCGTTCTTTTTCCATTTCTGGTTTGCAAAATAAATAATTTACCATTCTCAATAGTAAATTCCACATCCTGCATATCCTTGTAATGAGCTTCCAATTTGGCAAAGATATCGATTAGTTCTTTGTAGGCTTTTTCGTTGTCCTCGGCTAAAGTTTCCAATTTCTTTGGAGTTCTAATTCCTGCCACCACGTCTTCGCCCTGGGCATTCATTAGATATTCGCCATAAGCCACCGCTTCTCCGGTCGATGGATTCCTGGTGAAAGCCACTCCAGTTCCACAATCATCGCCCATATTTCCAAACACCATCGATTGTACATTCACTGCCGTTCCAAACACTTTGCTTTCGTCAATTTTATTTAACTTTCGATACAAAATTGCTCTGTCGTTGTTCCAAGAACCGATTACTGCTCCAATCGCTCCCCAAAGTTGATCTTTGGCTTCAGATGGAAATTCTCTGCCTTTTTCAATTTTGAAAATATTTTTATAGCCAGCTACCACCTTCTTCCAGTCTTCGGCTCTCATTTGAGTATCTTCTTTGATTCCTCTTTCTTTTTTAATTTCATTAATTACATGCTCAAATTTCTCATGTTCAATTCCTTCTACTACATTTGAATACATCTGCACAAATCTTCGGTAGGAATCCCAGGCAAATCTGGCATTGCCGGTTCTTTGGCTCATCCCTTCCACTACCGCTTCACTCAAACCTAAATTCAAAATTGTATCCATCATTCCTGGCATCGACGAAGCTGCTCCGGAACGTACCGACACCAACAAAGGATTTTCTACCGATCCAAATTCCTTGCCTGTAGTCTTCTCTAAATTGGCAATATTAGCTTCAACTTCTGCTTTTAATTCTGCTGGATATTTGTTGCCATTATTATAATAGTATTGGCAAACTTCTGTACTAATCGTAAAACCGGCTGGCACTGGCATTCCAATCGACGACATTTCTGCCAAATTGGCTCCCTTCCCTCCCAAAATAAATTTCATTGATTTGTCGCCTTCGGCTTTTCCATTGCCGAATGCATATACATACTTCTTATTCATATAAACGCTTTATAAAAAATTGTTAAACATACTAATATAGTCCACTAACTTGTTAAATTCAACCGTCAAGCTATGCATTTGCCTTCTTTTACTCATTGACAATACTACCCTACAAATCTTATCTTTAAATAGCAATTCATCACACCACCATGGTTAAAAAAATTACACTAACACTAGCCCTGCTAATGCTTTTTAGCGTCGGATTTTTAATTTTCCCCAAAGATAACATTAAATCTGTTCCTCCTACCAATGTTTCCGACGTTCTGTCAAACTCTCAGCTCTCCTACTTCGCCCGCCTTGGAGCTGGCAATACTGCCGGATCTACCTTCATCAGAATCGCTACTTCCGGCAATCCTTCCAACACTACCAACAACCTTTTTGATGGCGACATCGTCGGTATTGGTAAAAGTAATGCTATCGGACTCGATCTCTACACTGTTAGCGACATTGGCAACACTGCTGTCTTCCAAGTTGGAGTTGGTCTTTCTGCCGTTAACTCAGCCGTCGACACTTTTGTTATCGCTACCCGCTCTGCTATTCATACTATTACTTTCACTCCCCAATCCAACGACGCTGGTGGTGCTTGGGAATTTTTGATTAAGGCTACTTCCCGCACTGGCGAAATCGACAACGATGGTATGCCCGACCAAGAAGGTTTCGACCTCGGCCGCGACATTTCCGCCGGACCTACTATCGGTACTGGTACTCGCCTCAAAGCCGCCGATGTCACCTGTCCTTTTGGTACTGCTTCAGTTGGCACTACTACCGCCATTGGTTCTTCTTATTACCACGTCATCCTTTGTGATCTTGGCGCTGGTGTCACCAACCCTGTTGGCTCTACTGCCACCCTCGTCATCGGCCGAGCTCTCAACACCGGTTCCCAACTTATCAATCCTGCTCCTTCCACTAGCCGCCCCGTCTCCTCCGAAGGTACTGCTGATGTCTACAACTTCTTCATTCGCCACCGCGACGCTTCCGATGTCCTCATCGACGCCGACACTGTTCAAGGTCGTATTGCCGTTGTTGAATCCGTTCGTGTCACCGCCACTGTCGATCCTACTCTTACTTTTATCATCGACAACTCCGGCGTTGGTGCTGGTAGTACTGCTTGTGGTATCACTCTTGGTTCTGCTGCTGCCAATACTACTGCCACTCAAGTCGCCTTCGGCTCACTCCAGCTCGCCGCCTTCAACGATTTGGCCCAGCGACTCTCCTGTGTCACCAATTCTCGTTATGGCTATGTTGTCACTGCCTACGAAAACAAGAATATGACCAACATTTCTTCTGGTACTACTATCCCCGACACCAACTGCGATGGTACTTGTACTCCTACTACTGCTGGTGCTTGGGTTACCGACAACTCCAACTCCGAATGGGGCTATTCTATGCAAAATCTTTCTGCCAACACTGTTGGTGTTAGCTATGGTGGCGGCGCTTCATTCAATGCCAAAGCCTTCGGCTTGGGTGCCTCAAATGCCCAAATGATTATGCGCAACACCGCTACTCCTACTTCTACTGAGCGCGCTTTGGTCTGTTATCGTATTACCGCCTCCACTACTCAGGAAGCAGGTAAATACGAATCACAAATTGTTTACACGGCCACCGCCACATTTTAACTATCAAATATGAAAACCAGCACCTGCCCCACCCAACTCATCAAAGCAACCTCTCTTCTACTTCTTTTCTTAGTTAATCTCTCTTTATTTTCTACCCAAACTTTGGCTCAATCGGCTGGTGGTACTTCCGCCATTCCTCCCAAGCTTGAAATTGAAGTTCAGCCTGGCAAAGTTGTTACCAAAGAAGTTAAAGTTCGAAACGACTCCAACACCGAGAAAACTGTCACCGTCACCATCAAAGACTTTGCTGTTTTCGATGATCTTGGTACTCCCGTCCAACTCGAGGATATTACTCAAGACGACAATCGTTGGGCCGCCGCTTCCTGGCTTCAAATTTCCCAACGTCAAGTCCGACTCAAAGCCTACGAAACCAAATCCCTTATGCTTTCAGTCCTCGCTCCCAACGACGCCCTTCCCGGTGGTCATTATGCCATGGTCCTCTACTCTCCCGATTCTTCTAACTCCATCGACGGCACTGGTGCTGCCATCCAAACCAACGTTGGTTCTCTTATCTACATTACCGTCCCCGGCAACATCAAGCAGGATGCTCGCATCGATCGCTTCACTGCTCCTAAGTTTTCTGAATTTGGACCTATCAATTTTTCTACTATCATCACCAACCTTTCCGACATTCACATCAAACCTCTCGGTGCTATCAAAATCACTAATTGGCTCGGCGGTAAAACTGCCGATCTTACTCTCGAGGACAAAAACGTCTTCCCCTATACCACTCGTTCTTTCGAGAATACTCTCGACAAAAAATATCTCTTTGGTCGCTACAAGGCTCAATTCTTAGCTGGCTACGGCACCAATGGTGGCGCTCTAGCTGCCACTCTTTACTTCTGGGTTATTCCTTGGAGACTCATTCTTCTCGTTCTCTTTGTTCTCATTCTTCTTTTCATTGGCATCAAATACCTCACCTCTCGTCGTCGACCAGGTCCACAAAGCCCTGAAATTCAAAAACTCGAGTCCGAATTAGAACAATTAAAGAACAAATACAAAGATAGGTCCTAAGCCATGAATTTTCCTTCAAAATTCGGCTCTATTATTGCTCTACTTTTCGCCTACTTTTTTTTGGCCTCACCCAGTTTGGCCCTCGACTCATCCTCCCCCGTTTCCGTTTCCGCCTTTATTGGCCAGGGTATGGTTACTATTTTTGGCTACACTTCACCTCTTTCTAAGGTCGAACTTACTTCATTTAATGTTCTGGCCTACACCCAAAGCCAGCTCGATGGCTACTTTGAATTCAATCAAGCCATTCTCCCCAACCACCCCTCCGACCTTTGTCTTCGCTCAATTGATTCCAACAACTTGTCTACCAAACCTATTTGTCTGCCTCCCCCTCCCGACATCAATTTCCACACCGACATGGGCCCCGTCATTCTCCCACCTACTCTAGCTCTCGATTCTTCTTCTCCTCAGGCCTATCAATCAATTTCACTTTCTGGCCAATCTATTCCCGATTCTGTTGTTCAACTCAATTTTTATCAAAAAGACGATTCACCCGCTCTTCTTCCCAAATCAGCCCTCGCCCTCGCCATTCCCAAACTCACCCTTAGCACCGACTCCAAAGGCAACTGGAGCACTAATCTCCCTACTGCCTATTCCACTTCTTATCGCTTCTACGCTTCCGTTTTGTACCAAGATTCTCCCTCGCCGCTTTCCAATTCTCTTCTCTACCAACTTCCTTCACTTTGGTATTTCTTTTGGCTTCGCAATTCTTTCTATATTTTTTCTTATCTTCTTTTATTCGTCACCGTTGCCTTATTACTTTTCTTAATTTTCAAACTTCGCAAACCCCGACACTACCTCCCCACTCTTTGGCAAAACTATCACTCCTGCTCAATTCCAACTGACCAACTGACCAACTGACCAACTGATTAACTGATTTGCTATCATTAATTGTGAAATCTACCAAAACTCTGATTCTTATCATTGTTTTGCTCCTCTTAATTATCGGCCTTTTTGGCTCACTTTATTTAGTCAACCAGACCACTGTCTTGTCCGGCAAAGCTGCCTCTACCTCCTCTTCCAAAATTGTTCTTCAAAATTCCTATCTTTTTGTCTCACCCCTTCAAGCCCAAGCTGATGGCCTCCAAAAAATACGCGCCACTGTTTTTATTATCGACTCTCAAGGTTTGGGTGTTTCCAACCGATTAGTCCAGCTCAAATCCTCTCCTGTTACTCTCAATATTCAGGCCATCCAGGCTACCACCGACGACACTGGTAAAGCCGTTTTCGATCTTACTTCCACCATCTCCGGCAAATATTCTCTCGAAGCCTCTGTTGATTCCACCCCTCTTCCTCAACAAGTTCAACTCCTCTTCCAATAAAACCCTCACCCAAAACCCACCCCTTTCCGACTTTCTGACTAACTGACTAACTGATAAACTTAGACAGTGCATCGTTTCTCCTATAAAACTCTATTTCTCATCATCGTCTTCCTTCTCATTCCCATTGTCCTTATGTTTCGTCTTTCCCAAAAGCCCACTTCAACTTCTGCCGCTTGGTGGAACGAAGTCTGGACTTATCGTCGTCCTCTTTCTTTGACCAATTCTTCCACCGCCCAATCAAACGTCTATATTTCCCTGACTCTCGATACCTCCGACACTACTCGCTTTCAAGCTGACGCCGGCGATCTTCGCTTTACCGATGCTTCTGGTTCACTTCTTGATTACTACATCGTTTCTGGAGCCGGAACCTCTTCTACTTCAATTCATCTTAATTTTTCTTCTCTTCCTGCTGGCACTTCTCTTGTTTACCTTTACTACGGCAATCCTCAAGCCCCCAACGGTTTTTCTTCATCTGACTTTTCTACTCCTGCTTCCTCCACCACCCCCGACACCCCTGCCACCGAAGAAGTTTCTTCTGCTCCTATTGCCTACTGGTCTTTCGACGAAGGTGTGGGGACCACAGCCTACGATATTTCAGGTAGAGCATCAGACACATCCTTTGTCGGAAGTACTGCTCCTGTTTGGGTCAACGAAAATGACTGTGTCGTTGGTAAGTGTCTCAAATTCAACGGCTCCACTTCTTATCTCCAAACAATCAATCCCTATAATTTCGACCTCAACGACAACCCCGCCTTCACTATTTCTATGTGGTTTAAAGGCAATAGTTTTTCTACTCCCGACGCTCCTGAACTATTCAAAGCCAATATCACTAATGGTTGGATCAACCTTCGCGTCGCCTACAACAACGAACTTGAGTTCCAAGTCAAAGGCAATGCTGCTACCACTATGGAAATCAACTCTCCCAACAGTTCCATCCAAGAGAACACTTGGTACCACCTCAACGCCATCTATAATTCCAACGGTACATCAATGATCTATCTTAATGGTCAACAAGTCGGCACCACCTCTACCACCAATGTCTCTCCTATCGCCAAAAATGGTCCAATTTATATTGGACAAGGTTTTAATATTTGGAAATGGAACGGCTACATCGACGAAGTCAAAGTCTTTCCTTATGCCCGCAGCTCCGACCAAATCAAAGCCGAATACGCCGCCGGCCAGGCTGGTATTTCTTCCCACAACACCTCATCCACCAACATCGGTTCCGACTCTACTTCCACCAAATCTCTTTCCGACGGACTCGTTGCTTACTGGCAAATGAACGAAGACACTGGTACAACCACTCTCGACTCCTCTGGCAACAACAATACTGCCACCTTTGGCACTGGCACCTCAGCTCCTGCCTGGGATACTGGCAAATTTGGCTCAGCTATTAATTTCGATGGCTCCGACGATTTTGTCCAAGCATCAGATTCAAGTTCACTCGATGCCGCCTCTGCTTGGACCATCTCAGCCTGGATCAATCCCGACGAAATCAGTATCGGCTCCGGTAAACAAATGATTATTTCCAAGTGGCAAAATAGCACTGGCCAAGTCGCCAATTACAGCCTCGAACTCAACACTAGCGGTGTTCCCAAAGTTTCAACCTCAAATTCATCCGGTTCTGCCTCCATTTTTACTCTCGCTGGCAGCACTGCTACTACCATAAACACATGGCAACTCGTCACTGCCACCTTCGATGGTGCTACACAAAAATTAAGACTTTATCTTAATTCAAACTCCATTGGCGAAACTACCACCGGCTTTAGTCAATCTTATGTCAACACTGGTAATGTTCGAATTGGCCAGTATGATTTTGACTGGTCTACTTACCGAGACGAATTTAATGGTCGAATCGACAATGTCCGCATCTACAACCGTGCTTTAACCCTGAGCGAAGTCGAAGGGCTCTACAATTTTGCTCCCCCGCCAGTTGCCTCCTACGATTTTGAAGATGGCAATTCTCCTTGGATTAAAAACAATTCCGGCACTGGTTTCACTGGTCTTTGGTATGGCACCGGCACTCACTACACTACCGGCAAAATCGGTCAAGCTGGTCGCTTCAACGGCGTCGACGATTATGTCAATCTCGGCAGCACAGGCATGAACGTCACCCGTAGTTCCACTCTCGAAGCCTGGGTCTACCCCGAAAGCAACACAGCTGGCACCAGCGGCATCATCGGCAATTCTCAAGGTACTCGTCTCACCTGGAGCGGTACTAACTTCCAAATTTTTCTCACCAACAATGCATGGACTCCAGGCTATCGCTACGCCACCTCTGCCACTCAAGCCCTCAATAATTGGTACCACGTTGTCGGTGTTCGTGATCTTGAAGCTGGCACTATCAAAATCTATATCAACGGAGTCCTTTCTACTGGCACTACTGCCGTCCCTACCGACCCTGTTCCAAATCTCGCTTGGACCATCGGCAAACGCGATTCTGCCACCACCTTTGTTGGCAAAATCGACCAAGTTAAAGTCTACGACTATGCCCGCACTCCCGCCCAAATCGTCCAGGACATGAATGCCGGTGGCCCAGTCTCCAAGTCAACGTTACTTTATTATAAATTCGACGAAGGCAATGGTACAACTACCCACGATTCCAGTATTTCCAACAACACCGGCACTTTTGGCACTGGCAATTCAGCCCCCACCTGGGTCGACGGTAAATTTGGCAAAGCCCTCCACTTCGATGGCGTCAACAACAATCAATACGTCGACTTCACCGACATCCCCACTACTCTCAACAACTTTTCCCTTTCTGCTTGGGTCTACAACGAAACTGGCGGAGATTCTTCTCACTCCATCCTTCGCAACTTCTGGGAAGTCAGATCGAACCAAATTTGTTTTTGGTCCTACAGCTTCGTCGACCAATACTGGCGTTGCTCTGCTTCTGGCACTGTCCCCAGCGACCAATGGGTCCACCTGGTCACTACTTTTGACGGCTCCATTATTCGGCACTACATCAACGGTAAAATTAGCTGGACCGACACCGCTCCCACCACTGGTACCAACCAAGCCTTTGTTACCATTGGCGGTTACCCCGACCGCCGTTTCAACGGTATGCTCGATGAACTAAAAATCTACAGTTACACTCTCAGCCCCGACGAAGTTAAACAAGATTACAACCAAGGTTCTGCCATAGTCTTTGGCGCCAACAACAAATCTGTTGGCGACACCAGCACTTCCTATGAGTACTGCATCCCCGGCGACACTTCTACCTGTTCTTCTCCCGTTGCTGAATGGAATTTTGAAGAAGGCGTTGGCACTAGTGCTTACGATTCTTCAGGTAATAATTACAATGGAACTTGGAGCGGAACTGGAACACACTATGCTCCTGGTAAATATGGTTCTGCAGCTTAAAGCAATATTACTACATCAGATTGCCGCAACATTGGGACTTCTATCGGGGTTACTGGGCGATTAACTATTG
>QKGR01000048.1 GCA_003250375.1 Candidatus Shapirobacteria bacterium
AAAGTCCAAATTGACCTTCGTTGTGCTTGGCGGAGATTCGATCACAATTAGCTTTGATGGTGTCGACGGACTGAAGCATGGCATTGCGTTCGCCGAACTGATCCATGGCCCCGACCTTAATAAGCGACTCGAGAACGCGCTTATTGACCTTGGAACCATTGACACGGACACAGAAATCATTGAAGCTGACAAAGGGTCCATTCTCGTCCCTTTCTTTTAAAATAACGTCGATGGCGGCGTCGCCGACGTTTTTGATGGCGCCAAAACCAAATCGGATGGCGTAGCCACCAAGGGATTTTTCGTTCTTTTCAATTTCAAAACCGTTTCGAGAAAAATTGATGTCGGGAGGAGAAACGATGATGCCAAGATGTCGGCACTCGGTGACGCCATCGGTAACTTTTTCGGTGTCGCCGGATTCGGCGGTAAGAAGGGCACACATGTATTCGACTGGATAGTTGGCCTTCATGTAGGCGGTGCGATAGGCCAACATGCCATAGGAGGCGGCGTGGGCCTTGTTGAAACCGTAGGAGGTGAATGGCTGAATGTAGGAGAAGATTTCATCGGCTTTTTCTTGGGTGTAGCCGTTGGCAATACAACCGTTTAAGAACTTCTCTTTTTGAATAGCCATTTCTTCGGGAATTTTTTTACCGATGGCCTTGCGGAATTTGTCGACTTCAGTCCAGTTGTAGCCGGCTAGCTCGATGGCGGTGTACAAACAGTCGTCCTGGTAGACCAGAAGACCATAAGAATTTTTCAAAAAAGGCTCCATCTTTGGGTCGAAATAGGTGATTTTGGAAGGATCGTTTTTGCGGGCAATGTAGTCGGGAATAATGGCCATTGGTCCAGGACGATAGAGAGCCACCATAGCCATGAGATCTTCGACGCGGTTGGGTTTTAGTTCCTTTATCCATTTGGTCATGCCTTCGCCGGAAAGTTGGAAGACTCCCATGGTGTCGCCACGAGAAATCATGTCGAAAGTTTTTTTGTCGTCGAGAGGAAGTTTCCTGAGGTTGATGTCGATACCTTTGATTTTGCGGACGTTGATGACGGATTCACGAAGGAAGGATAAATTTCGAATTCCTAAGATATCGAATTTGATTAGGCCCACATCCTCGGCGGCATGCATTTCGTATTGAGTAATGGGTTTTTCACCACCAGTTTCGACTTGGGTAGGAGAAAAATCGTTGATGGTTGTTGGAGAAATGACGATAGCACAGGCATGAACTGAGATATGACGGGCACAACCTTCGATTTGTTTGGCGGTGTCGATGATTTTTTTGGAGTCGGGATCGTGGTCGTACATTTCCTTGAGCTCGGGGGTAATGTCCATTGCTTTGTCGATGGACATGGGAAAACCTTGCGAACCCATGGGGATAATTTTGGATATTTTATCGCCGGTGGCATAGTCGAAGCCAAGCACACGGGCAGTGTCGCGAACGGCACCTTTGGCCATCATTCGTCCGAAAGTACAAATCTGAGCGAAGGATTCTTGGCCGTATTGTTCAATAATGTGGTAGAGCATTTCCTGGCGTTTGACGTCGGCAATGTCCAAATCGATATCGGGAGGTGAAGGACGATCTTTGTTCAAAAACCTTTCGAAAGGAAGGCCATATTTGAGAGGGTCTACAGAAACGATACCCAAAACAAAGGAGACGAGCGAACCTCCGGCAGATCCTCTGGTGTTGGTTGGAGTGTCGTTTTCCTCGCACCAACGGATAAAATCGCGCATAATTAAAAAGTATGCAGCGTAGCCTTTGGAGCAGATGACATCGAGTTCATAATCTAATCTTTCCTTAATTTCGGGAGTAATTTCACCATAATGTTCGGTGGCTGAGTCGTAAACCATTTTGTTGAGTTGTTCTTCGGCGGTGACATCTTTGGGGAGATCGAATTTGGGAAAGTACCATTTGCCGATTTCAATTTCGACATTACACTTATCGGCGATTTTGACGGTGTTTTCGATGGCATCGGGATATTCGGCAAAAGCTTGGGACATTTCCTCGGGAGATTTGATGTAGAAGTCGGGAGTATCGGCCATGGAAAGACGATTTTTGGAGTTAATTGTCGTCTGGGTGTTGATCATGATGAGTACGTCTTGGGCGAAGGCGTCTTCTTTTTTGATGTAGTGGGCGTCGTTGGTGGCGACAATGGGAATGCCGAGTTCGCGGCTTAATTTGATGATGCCTTGATTAGCTCTTTCTTGAACTTCAAGACCAGGGTGGGATTGGACTTCGAGGTAGTAGTCTTCGCCGAATAATTGCTGATATTCGATGGCTCGTTTTTTGGCAGTCTCGTAATTGTTGTCCAGAAGGAGCTGGGAAATTTCACCTTCGACACAGGCACTGGTGCAAATTAGGCCTTTGGAATATTTTTCCAGGACTTCCCTATCGATTCTGGGTTTGTAGTAAAAACCTTCCATGTGGCCAATGGAGACTAATTTCATGAGGTTTTTATAGCCATCATGATCTTTGGCCAAAAGAATTAAGTGGTAATTTCGGCGATTATTGGGAGATTTGTCGAAGCGGCCGTTGGGAGCAAGATAAAGTTCGCTACCAATAATTGGTTTTAATTCGTTTTTTTGAAAAGTTTTGTAGAATTCGATGGCGCCATACATGTTGCCATGGTCGGTAATGGCGGCTGCTTTCATGCCCATGTCTTTGACGGTGGCAGCTAGTTTTTTGATTTTTGTAAGACCATCGAGGAGGGAGTATTCGGTGTGGAGATGAAGATGAACAAAATCTGACATGTGAATCTAGTTTAAAGTTAAAAGTAAAAAGTTAAAAGACAAAGAAATATATCAAATTAAATGGCGGCAGGTACTAGCGGTAGGGTTTGTAAGTTCCTCTGTACTCTATTTTAATCTTTTTAATTTAGCTATTTCAACTTTAGTTTCAAAGATAAATGATTCGTAGACCTTAATTTGTGTTTCTAAATATTCGTCACCATAGCGTGAACCAGACTTAGTGGCAGCCCAGTTTTTTTGCATTTCAGCTAATTTGGTCTGATATTTCTCTAGTTCGGATTTTAGGCGTGTAATTTTATCTTCCATAGAAAATCTCCCCCTGCCCCCTCTTCGAAAAAGAGGGGGGTATATTTAAAGTCCGTGATGTGGTTTTGCTCGATTTTTTGATCTTCTCGCTTCAGAATAGATCCTTCTGGTGATAGTTTTGTAAAGTTTGCTAGCTCTCTCGTGCTGTTCATACACAAATGACTCAGGTTTGCCCCAGAGGTCTTTATCCCGCATTAATATTAGCGAAGCAGTGTATCTTTGAAGGTAGAGATAAGAAACCAGATGCTCCCGACTAATCGGTTCACCAAATGGATTAATGGCATGAGTAGCTATGACCAGAGCCTCACGAGTTTTCATGGATAGTATTTTAGCCACTGGCAAGGATAAATCTACTGAAGAAGTCTTCGGTTAATAGCCTTTGAGAGTGATGGTTTCTTCGTGGGAAAATTTGGTAATCTTTTTGTTGTCTTTTAGGTGTTTATAGATATTGATATGAGCTTTGGAGCAAGCTAAGTTGTCTTTTTCGTAATCGATGGCTGTATCAAAATCTGTCCAAAAATTAAGACCAAATGGAGTTTCTTGTTGTAATTGCCCGATTGGAGTTTTCCCCAGAGCGATGTTAAATATTGGATCTTCGATAAGTGAACCATCAGAGTCGTGACGAATACTTCTTATTGTACCGACAAATTTGAAATCACATTTTAGTCCAGTTTCTTCTTGAAGTTTGCGTGACGCTGCCTGTACTGTAGTTTCACCTGGTTTAATTTTCCCAGAAGGGACACCGATATCACCCATACAGGGATGTCGAAGGCGTTTTTGGAGTAAGATTTGGTTATTTTGATTAATTACAAACATAAGGACAGATAGGCGAAATTGAGGATAATAATTACCTTGGGAATCAAAAAACTGGACGGCGTATCTTCCCTGCTTAGTGAGCTGATAGAGACCGTCTACTTTTTCAACTAAGCCTCTCTTGGTTAGATATTGCAAATGGTAGTTGTATAAATCGCTATCTATATTTTCTTCTTTTGGATAGGCTTGAGAAAATTTTAGACCGTTTGACTTGAGAAGTTTTGTTAATATGGAAATTTGAATGTCACTGTAATTATTCATAATTGGTTACATCATTTGTTGGAGAGCTTTGATGCGTTCTTCGACGGGAGGATGAGTTGAAAATAAGGAGGCAATCTTGTTGCCTTTGAAAGGGTTGCTGATGTAGAGACTGGCGGAAGAAGTAGAAGCAGTGTGGCTGGGAGTAGGATCGGAAGAAATTTTTTGGAGAGCCTGGATAAGTCCATTTGGCTGGCGAGTGAGCTTGACAGCAGAGGCATCGGCCAAATATTCGCGACGGCGGGAAATGGCTAACTGAATTAGCTGAGCGATGAGAGGAGCAAAAATAATTAGGAAAAGTCCGATGATGGCCAAAATACCAGAGCGATTCTCTCGGTCGTCATCTTTGCGAAAATAGAGGCTACGATTGGCCATATTGATGAGTATCGATATGGAGCCAATAAGAATACTGACAAACATCATGAGACGGATGTCGAAATTCTTGATGTGAGAAATTTCGTGAGCCACAACTCCTTCGAGCTCGGTGCGATTGAGTTTACTAAGCAGTCCGGTGGTAGCAGCGACGAGGGCGTGTTCGGGATCGCGACCAGTGGCAAAGGCGTTGGGGGCAGGATCGTCGATGACATAAAGTGCTGGTTTGGGGATGCCCGATGAAATACTTAAATTTTCGGCGACAGTGTAGAAGTCGAAATATTCTTGTCGATTAGCAGGCCTGGCATGATTGAGAGCGACAATCATTTTGTCGCCCCAGAAATAGGTAGCGACAGATGAGAGAAGCGAAAAGGTGAAAGCTATGGTGATGTAAGAATAGTCGAGCTCAAAAGTGTAGGCAATAAAATAAAAGACAAGAGTGACAAAAGCGACGAATCCAAATAGGATTAGATTTGACCTAAATTTGTTGCGCGAAACCTGTTCGTAAACATTGAGCATAGTTGAAATCCTCTTGTTCAACTTATAGTTGAACTTTCCCCTTTCAAAAAGGGGAATAAAATCATTTAATTTAACTTAACTTTGGGGGTGACGGTGTCTTCTTGAGAAACGGAGATGTGCTGGCCGGAAGTTGGAGTATCCAAACCTTTCTCTTCTTTAAAGCCAAGCATGGCAGCAATCCAGACACCGGGAATAGTGCTGATGGCTGTGTTGTAGTCGGCGGTGAGATCGATGAGAGTGCGGCGGGAATACATGATTTTGTCGGCAGTGTCGCGAAGTTCGTTCATGAGATTGGTGACGACTCCAGAAGCTTGGATTTGAGGATTGCTTTCGACGACAACTTTGAGGGCGGAAAGAGCTTTGTTAATCATACCTTGAGCTTGTTCAAGCTTTGTAAGATCGCCGCCAGCGTTGTTGATGCTAGTACGAGCATCGGTGAGCATTTTGAAAATATCTTTTTCGTGGGTGAGGTAGCCTTTGACGGATTCGGTAAGATTGGGGATAAGGTCGGCTTGGCGCTTGAGCTGGTTGCCGATTTCTTGAATAGAGGCTTTGATGTGGACCTGAAGAGTTTTGAGTTTGTTGTAAAAACCGATGAGGATGAAAACGGCTAAAACGAGGAGTGCTGGAAGAATAAACATTGATTTATTAATTAAAAATTAATTATTTTAG
>QKGR01000059.1 GCA_003250375.1 Candidatus Shapirobacteria bacterium
TCCCATGCCTATCAAAGCTAAATTCTCTTTCACTCTGAATTTGTAAAAATACTTTATATAAATATATTTATACGGATATAAAAATACCCCTTCAATACATATTTAAGTTAAATTTACCAAAAAAGTTTTCCACATCCACCAACAGCTAATACCTTAATACTAAGCCTGAATACATACGATAAATATTAATCAAAAAAACTCATAGCACTAAATACTTATAATTGCTAAAACCCCGTTTAAGCCTATTTTACTTAGCCACAACCAGCAATTTAATCTCTTCTTTCCTAAAATACTCACCACCAAAGTCCTTTAATTGTTGTAAATTTACCTCGGAGTAATTTCTTATTTCTTCTTCTAAATCCCCTTGCTTGTTCTCCAAAAGCATTTTCTGTCCTACAAAGTCCGACCAGAAGTCTGTTCTATCCATATTTAATTTGGCCCGACCAATTAAATAGTCTTTGGCTCTCGACAACTCCTCTTCTGTCACTTCAGACGCCAACTCCAAATATTCTTGTCTACACAACTCAATCGCCTCTTCTATTTTGTCCATCCGGGCTCCTACTTGGACTGCATTAAAACCGGCCTCTTCAAACATATCCGAAGCACTATATATATAGTAGGCCCAACCTCGTTCTTCTCTAATCTTATTAAACAACCTCGAAGAAGAATTACCTGCCATTATCACATCGATTAGTCGACTGGCATATTTTCTCTTGTCCTTCCAGCCCACACTTGGCACTCCCAAACAAAAATGGCCTTGCTCAATATCCTTCTTTTTTCTTAACTCAAATTTTTCGCTGACTATCATTTTTGGCTTTGGTAGCTTTGCTTCGGCTCTCCTCATTTTGCCAAATTGTCGATTCACTTCGCCTTTTAACTCTTCAGACCTCGCTGCGTCCACATCGCCGCTAATTACTACCACCAATTCAGCTGGATTTAAGTATTTATTTCTATACTCAATTAGATTGCTTCTATCTATTCCCAACACACTTTTTTCACTTCCCGAAATATTCCAACAGCCGACTCCAGTATCCTTGTAGAGCAATTCCATAAATTCTGAGCCCAATCCCATCGCCGGATTATCCTCATACATCTTAATTTCTTCCACAATTACTAGTTTTTCCTTCTCTACTTCCGCCTCAGGAATCGTCGGATTCAGCAAAATATCGCCCAAAAGTTCAATAGCCCAAGGAATGTTTTCTTTGATTGTTTTAATATAGTAAGAAGTAAATTCATGCCCCGTCCCCGCATTATGCGAAGCTCCCTTAGCATCCAACTCTTTGTGAATTTCATTAGCCGTTGGCCTTTTTTGGCTTCCCTTAAAAGCCATATGCTCCAAAAAGTGGCTAATTCCATATACTTTTTCTTCTTCGTACTTCGATCCGATCTTCACAAACACCTCAATGGTTACCGATCTTAAGCCCGGCAATGGCACTGCCATCACCCTCACTCCATTTTCCAAGCTATATTGTTGATATTTCACCATAAAGATTCTTGGATTCTAACACTACAGCAATACTCTATTTGTAATAAATATTACAACTATTTAAATGGGTTTGTTCTTTTCTCGAATCCAGGCACTCTACCTCCACCACTACTTTTCTCCACATTAGGACTCCTCGTAGGATTAGAACCTTCCCTAATTCTTCTTTCCTCAAGCAACTTTTTTCCTTCTTCTGACAATTGACCACCATTGCTTGTTAAAGTTTCATGACTCATTATTTTTTCCTATCTAACAACTAATTTTTATGCTCTTAGCAGTCCAGTAGTCAATCTGCTTGATATAGTCTGATTGTCTTTTCTTGGACCAAGAACATTAACTTAATTAATATACCCTAAAGCAACTTGTCTTTCCACCCTCAAATCATGTATCATCAACATTGTACCAAAGTTATGTCGCCAGATTTATCCTTCAACATTGTCCACACCATTTACGCCCTCTATTCCCACAACTATATTGTTCTGGCCTACTTTGCGGGTCTTCTCCTCTCCATCTTTATTAGCCTTCGCCACCCTTCCCGCCCCTCAGTTCTACTCATTATCGGCTTTGCCCTACTTACCTTTGGCTTTGAATACGACAAACACATAGTCGAAGGCTTGCGCCAACAAACTCTCATGTCCCTCATTACCGACAAACCCCACTACACTGTCGCCAAATGGATCAACCTGTTCTTGGGCGAATTCCTCCCCATCATTTTCTATCTCTGCGGCTGGGGAGCCATCTTTGTCTCCCTCATTAAGGCTAATACTCCTAAGAAATAAAAACCCTTTGTCACTTCGTGACATTTCCCTTCAAAAGGGAAAACAAAGGCTAAAGTTCATTCTTCCGTATTTTAATCTCATTTGCTATGTCTTCATAAACATCTTCCAGATTGTCTAATACCTGTTGATTTGTGTATCTAATTGTTTTAATACCAATCTGACTCAGTCTTAAATCCCTTTCGTGATCATATGTTTGCCTGTTATCATGAGAATCTCCATCAACTTCAACTGCAAGTAATAGTTTAGGACAATAAAAGTCCAATATAAATCTGTCTACTGGTTTTTGCCTCAAGAATTTATAGCCGGTCAATCTTCTCTTTATTACAAAATGCCACAATACAAACTCAGCTCTTGTTGGATTTTTTCTATTATTTCTACAAAGTTCCCTCAGACTCGACAAGTATCTATTACTACCCCTTTGAGTCCTTGGTCCAAAGTTTTTAAACACAACTAATTATATAATCTCTCTGTTTGCCCTTCTGAAGGGAAATGGCCTGAGCTTGTCGAAGGCCAAAGGGTTTATTGCACTACCAAATTCACCATCTTGCCGGGAATATAAATTTCCTTAATTATTCTCTTTCCTTCAATCCATGAGCTAATCTTACCCAACTCTTTGGCCATCTCAATTATTTTCTGATTCTCACCCACTAATTCAGTTGCCACCACCAGCTGCTCTCTCACCTTACCATTGATAGCTACAGGTATACTCAGCGACTCCTCCACTAGATACTTTTCATCATATTTGGGCCACTGGGCCACATGCACCGACACTTCATCTCCCTCATTTCTTAGTAGAGACCACCATTCTTCAGCTCCATACACCGCAAAAGGTGCAAGTAGCTTCACTAACTTCTTTACATTTGGCAAACCAATAAATTGCTTGCTAGCAGACAAGTTATTCAAGCACGCCATCATCTTGGCAATTGCCGTATTATATCGGAAACTTTCAATGTCCTCCGTTACTCCTTTTATTGCTTTGTTGACCACATTTTCAAGCTTCTCATCCAACATATACCCACCTTTCTTAGCCATTTCTATTTGATTCTCTACATACAAAGCAAATCTATCCAAGAATCTTTTCACTCCCATTAGAGTATTCTCATTCCAAGCCATAGTGGCATCGAATGGTCCCATGAACATCATATAGCTTCGCACCACATCAACTCCATACTTCTCCGACACCATTTCCGGCACAATTACATTCCCTTTCGACTTACTCATTCTCTGATTGTCCGGACCCAAAATTACTCCATGCGACAATCTTTTGTAATATGGCTCGGGATGCTCCGTCGGTAATACCCCCAAATCATATAAAAACTTGTAAATAAATCTCGAATAGAGCAAATGTAGGGTGTTGTGCTCGTCCCCACCCACATAAACATCCACTGGCATCCATCTTTTTAGGCTTTCGCGACTAGCGCTAAATATATCACCAACTATATCACTTTGGCTCGACGTAGCTTTAGCGGAGTCGGCTCCCACCTTATTTATTTTATTCGCAAATACATAAGCCAAATAATACCAGTCCGAACCCGCCCAATTTGGCATTGTATCCGTCTCCCTTTCGGCCTCAGCTCCACACACCGGACACTTAGTCTTCACCCATTCTTTCATATTAGCCAGTGGCGAGCGACCATCGTCGCTGGGCTCATAGGCCTCTACCTCGGGCAACACAATTGGTAAAACATTTTCCTCCTCTGGATACCAACCTGGATTGTTTTTTAATACTTTAATATTTATATTTTTCTCTTTTGCGTATTTTTCTAACTGAGAACTGACATCTGACGAACTGACAAACTGATTTTCTGCACATGATTTGCAGAAAATCATCGGTATTGGCTCTCCCCAATAATGTTGTCTTGAGAATATCCAATCTCTCAAATGATACATCGAAGTTCTTTGCCCGATTTCTTTTTCTTCCAACCAACTTTTTACTTTCTCAATCGCCTCTTCCACCCTCAATCCACTTATCTCACCCGAATTTATCATTTCTCCTTCATCCACTGCCGACATCGCCTCCTTATCGTAATCATGCTCAGTCTCAGTTTTTATTACCGGAATAATATCCAGATTATATTTTTTGGCAAAATCCCAATCTCTCTGGTCATGAGCTGGCACTCCCATTACCACACCAGTCCCGTAGCCCATCAATACATAGTCGGCCACATACAAAGGAATTTCTTTGCCGTTAACCGGATTGATCATTCTAATTCCTGTATCCACACCGGTTTTATCTTTTTGCAATTCCGCTCTTTCTAAATCCGATTTTAATTTTGCCTGACCTACATATTCTCTTACCCTCTGTCTTTGTTCTTCTGAGATCTGATAATCTGATCCGCTGACTAACTTATTTATAAACTCATGCTCCGGGCTGATGACCATAAAGCTCACCCCCCACAAAGTATCCGGTCGTGTCGTAAACACTTCTAAAAAATCATCGCCCTTTTGAAGGGAGATGTCCGCGTCAGCGGACAGAGGGTTTTTGATCTGAAATCTTACCCTCGCCCCTTCCGATTTTCCAATCCAGTTAATCTGCTGCATTTTCACTTTCTCAATAAAATCAGTCTCTTTCAGTCCTTCAATCAACTTATCGGCATACTCCGTAATCTTCACAATCCATTGCGAAATATTTCGCCTACTTACTTCTGCTCCGCATCGCTCACAATGTCCATTGACCACTTCCTCATTGGCCAAGCCAATTTTGCACGAAGGACACCAGTTGATTGGCATCTCTTCTTTGTAGGCCAATCCCTTTTCAAATAATTTAATAAAAATCCATTGGGTCCATTTGTAGTAATTCGGATCGGTAGTGTTGACTTCCCTCTCCCAATCAAAAGAAAAACCCAACCTTTTCATTTGGCTCCTAAATTTGTCGGTATTCTCCTTGGTTACATCTTGAGGCTTTCTCTTGGCCTTAATTGCATAATTCTCTGTTGGCAAACCAAAAGCATCCCAACCCATAGGGAACATCACTTCAAAATTATTCATTCTTTTGAAACGAGCATACACATCCCCGCCAGTAAAAGAAAAAGCGTGGCCCACATGCAAACCCGAGCCAGATGGATATGGAAATTCCACTAAAACATATTTCTTTTCTTTGTCCGAAGCATCCTTGGCATGATAGAGCTCAGGATGTTCTTCCCAAAACTTCATCCATTTAACTTCCAGCTCTTTAAAATTATTTGTATTTGCCATTCTTTTATTATAATTCTAATTTTTTCTATTCCAATCCAAAACACCTCCCATCTGCGGGAGGTTTATGAATCTGCTTAAACCTCCCGAAAATTAGGCCAAAAGGAGGAGGGTTAAAACAAATT
>QKGR01000049.1 GCA_003250375.1 Candidatus Shapirobacteria bacterium
GTACATAAGAGCAACGCCAAGGAGAATGAAAAGAATTTGAATAAGGGAGCTGCGGGTAGTGTTGTGGCGATGACGTTCGGGAATAAGATCGGTGGCAGCCAGATAGAGAAAACCACCAGCAGTGATAGGGAGTAAATAATTTGCGATGTCGGCGATGGAAGTACCAATTAAAAAGATAGTGAAAACGCCAAGTACTGAGGCGAGAGCAGATAAAAGATTGAGCTTAACTGTTTTGGAGAAGGAAACACCGTGATGGAGAAAAATACCAATATCCCCTATTTCTTGAGGAATTTCGTGGAGAATTACAGCAATGACAGTGGCGACACCTAGCTTTTGGCTGACTAAAAAACTTGCAGCTATAAGTAAGCCGTCGATGTAATTATGAACAGTATCCCCAATAAGATTCATGGAAACGATATGTTTACCTTCCTCTTGCTCGTGGCAATTGGGGTCATGGCAATGGTGCCAGCGAAGAATTTTTTCCAAAAGAAAGAAAAGAAGAATGCCGGAGATGGCTAGAATAGAAGCAAGAGATGAGGGAAGAGTGGCGAAAGATTCGGGTAATAAATGAATGAAAGCATCGCCAAGAAGACTACCGATGGCAAAACTTACCAAATAGAGAGTAAAGCGATTAATTTTGAGTTTTCCAATAAAAAGGACAATGCCGACCAGAGAAACTAGACTGACAAGGATGGAAGCGAGAAGTGAATAAATAAAGCTATGCATGGATGAAGTTTATCATAAGATAGGTAAAAGCAGTGCGAAGAAAGATTTGGTTGGAATAAATGCAGAAATGGATTATTGGGGATAATTTAGTTATCATATAGGTGTGAATTTAGACGATATCAAATCTCCATTACCACCAAGAAGAAGCAACTGGGACACAAAGGAAACGACAACAGCACCATTGGCGGCAGCAAACCCAACACCAGTAGTTGAAAACACTACTGTTAGTAGCAATGCTCTACCATTGACGGACAATAATCAAGCTAAGAAAAAGATTAATTTTGCAAAATACTTGCCAATTTTGGGAATAGTAATAGTAGTACCATTGATAATTTTAGTAGTGAGCAAGCTGCTTTTGCCGGCAATTGGGGGGAAAGCAAGCAAGGAAGTGACTTTAATTTATTGGGGAATGTGGGAGGACTCAGCAGTATTGAGGAGTATTTTTGATGAGTTTGAAGCTAATAACCCGGGTGTAACAATTAATTATGTACAGAATCAAAGTACAAATTATAGAACTAGATTGTCGGGGAGATTGGCAAAATCCGGTGAGGAGGATGTGCCAGATTTATTTAGGATACACTCATCGTGGATGCCGATGTTTAAACAATATTTGGCGCAGGTACCAAATACAACAGTGACGCAAATACAGCTGGAAACGGATTATTATGAGGCTTACAAAAAAGATTTGAAACAAGGAAATAGTTTTTATGGAGTGCCGTTGATGTACGATCAGTTGGCATTGTTTTATAACAAGGATATTTTTGAATCGGCCCAGAAAAGTCCACCAAGAACTTGGTGGGGTTTGAGAGAAACAGCCAAAGAGCTGACAGTGCGAGATGAGGCAGGAAGAATTAAAGTGGCAGGCGTGGGAATGGGGACGGTGGAAAATGTGGATCATTACAGTGATATTTTGGGACTGATGATGAAACAAAATAATGTGGATTTGTATGCCGGTGATGCGGCTAATAAAACTAAGTTGGAAGCAATTTTGACTTTTTATTCTTTGTTCAAAACGCAAGATAAGGTGTGGGATGAGAGCCTGGCTCAGTCGACAGTTCAGTTTGCAAATGGAAAATTGGCAATGTATTTTGGGCCAAGCTGGAGAGTGTTTAATTTGAACGACATGAATAGTAGCTTGAGGTTTGAGGTAACAGGAGTGCCACAATTACCAACAGTTGACGGGCTACCAGAAAGTAAGGTGGAAAGTGGAGAAATCGATGGACAACTAACAAATGATCAGTGGTCGACCTATTGGTTTGAGGGAGTGAACAATAAAAGCGCCAATCAGGATATGGCTTGGAAATTGCTGGCTTTTATGTCCGAGAAAGAAAATTTGGAAAAATTTTATACGGCAGCGTCGCAAATTCGAGCATTTGGAGAAATTTATCCTAGAAAAAGCATGGCTGAAAGTGTGACTGCCAATGCAAAGGCTAAATATTTTGTACTGGGGGCGGATAATGGAGGAAGCTGGTATTTGTCGTCGAGAACTTTTGATGAGGGTTTGAACGATGACATGAGTAAATATTTTGGGGATGCAATAAATTCATTGCTGAACAATACAGGCCAAGATGTGGGAGTGCTAATTACACCGCTGCAGAACGGGATAAACCAACAAGTGACAAAGTATAAACTTACAAGAAAGTTAAGTGAATAAATGATATTGATAAATCTTAAAATTTATAAAGAAGCCTGGGGAGAGAAGGCGATTGAAATTGGGAAAATGGCCAAGGAAATTGGCGATAAATATAAAATTAGAATTGTGGTGGCAGCGCCGGCATTGGAAGCTTTGAGGATTAAAGAAAAGAGTGGAGCGGAGGTGTGGCTGCAGAATGTGGATGAGTATGAGAGCGGCCAAGGAAGCGGATGGGTGTCGATGGCGGAAGCAATGAGCTTGGGAATTGGGGGAAGCATGCTGAACCACTCGGAACATAAAATAGCCAAAGGAAAAGTGAGTAAAATTTTGAAAATGAGGCCAAAGGGATTTGAAATTATATATTGTACTGGGTCGATAGCAAAAATTAGAGAATGGAGGAACAAGACAAAACCAGATTGGATTCTGTATGAGCCACCAGAACTGATTGGAAGTAAGGATAAAAGTGTAGCCAGTGAGAAGGCGGAGACTATTGCGATGGCCGCCAAAGCATGTAAGACGGTTCCCCTACTGGTGGGAGCGGGAGTAAAATCGGGAGAAGATGTAAGTGTTAGTTTGGAGAGAGGAGCGGTGGGAGTGGGACTGGCATCGGGCCTGGTTTTGGCCGATGATCCAAGGAAAGTATTGCTTGATTTGGTGAAAGGATTTGGGAAATAGGCTAAAGGAGATGATTTGTGCGTTTGAGAGACCGATGCGGTATAATTAGCGTACTTAAATATGGCTTCTATAGATAATTTGCTAGTTTCACTATTTGTTGATGAGGTAGTTGGTGGTTTTTTGGTAACCATCCCACCAGGACATGTAGGATGTATTTATTCGGTGTTTAGGGGGGTGTTGAAGAATGTGTGGTACCCAGGAATGCATTTTAAAATTCCGATAATTCACAGAGTTAAGCTTTTTAACGCCCAACTGATCGAGTACACAATTGCTAAAGATGTAGATTTGAAGGAAAACAAAGAGATTATGGGTGATGAAATTATTAATGCGGTGACAGCTGATAATAGATTCATGGCCGTGGAAGCAACGGTACTAATTAAGCTTGATACGGAAAGATTGCCGGAAATTTGGCAGAACATTGGAGAAAATTTTGTGTCCAAGGTAGTGCGACCAGTAACCCGAAGCAGAATCCGAAAAGTACTCACAAACCACACGATGAGCAATGCCCTGTCGATTGAAAGAAGTGCAATTGAGGAAGAAATTAAGGCAGAACTTAAGGAATCGCTGGAACCACACGGATTGAATATTGATAATTTTTATTTGAGTTCATTGACACCAATTGAAAATACAGCAATTGAAGAAGAGAGAATGGTGCCAAGCGATCCTGAACAAGGACAGAGAACAGCTGAAGAGATTAAAACTCAGAGAAATTTGAGCGGAAATTTGATGTAAGTGACTTAGCCTGCCAAGGATAGAGCCCAAATTGATTTGACCTGATGTTGCTTGAGGATTTGTGAGGCTTGGGAAATTGTGGCTCCAGTAGTAATAACATCGTCGATGATGATTATATTTTGGGGTAGGTTGGACTGATGTTCTGGATTGATAGTGAAGGCGGCATCGAGATTGTGGAGACGATTGAGTTTGTCTTTTTGGGAGACTTGGGAATTGGTGTATTTTGAGCGAATGAGTAATTCTTGAGTAGGTAATTTTAGAATGGTGGATAGATGCTGGGAAATTAACTGAGTTTGGTTGTAACCGCGCCAATTTTGACGGTACCAATGGAGGGGAATGGGGACTAGAGTGAAATTTTCTGATTGCCAATACTTGAGAAGATTGGGGAAGTCCTGATGTAAAGAGGTCGAGATTAGATCGGAAATAAAGTTGGTGGAGTCGGAAACAAATTCGTATTTAAGCTGATGAATTAAATTTGAAAGCGGTGGTTTGTATTTGAAAAGAGAAAGTTGAGCATCAAGAAATGAATCGGGAGTGTATACAACAGAAAGGGATTTGAGTTTTGTGGCACAACCGGGGCAAAGATATTGGCCATAAGCGTGGCAAGAAAGACAATAGGTTGGAAACAACAAATCCAACAATGACACAGAAAAGTGTAGCATCATTTGGGGTGAC
This sequence comes from Candidatus Shapirobacteria bacterium, assembly GCA_003250375.1. Classification (GTDB taxonomy): domain Bacteria; phylum Patescibacteriota; class Microgenomatia; order UBA12405; family UBA12405; genus SZUA-533. The sequence goes on from QKGR01000049.1 coordinate 4,442, forward strand.
AAGTGAGAGTTTTGAACGTACAATAGGGTGATGAATTTTAAGTTAATAAAGAGAGAAAAATCTTCTGACTTAATTTTGGATTTGATGATTTGGGCCTTGTTTGCGATTTTGATGATGAGAGCTTATTTGTACGTGATGGGAAATCCAACAGTGTCGTTTGGGGAATGGCATATTGCCCATATGTTGTGGGGAGGATTGCTGATGATTGTGGGGTTTGTGGTAGTAGTGTTGTTTGCAGGAAGAAAAGTTATGAGGCTAGCAGTGGCAATTGAAGGGATAGGATGGGGGCTGTTTGTGGATGAAATTGGAAAGTTTTTGACAAAGGATAATAATTATTGGTTTAGGCCAGCAATAATTTTTATTTATGTTTCCTTTGTTTTGATGTTTATTTTGTATAGATACTTAAGTAAAAGTAAGAAAGAAACAAAAGAGAGCAAGCTTTTTAGTTTAATTGATTCGTTGGAAGAAATTGTGAACGATGATTTGGAATTGGGAGAAAGGACTGTTTATATTCAAAAAGCGAATGAATTAATTGCGGAAGCGGATGATGAAGATGTAAAAACGGTGGCAAGCTCGATTCTGAAAGTTTTGAAAAGTAAAAAAGGCAAAGAAGATAAAAATAATTGGAAAGATGTGATTGTGGGAAGAATTTATGCTGAGGTTGATAGATGGCTAAGTAGAGCAATTGTACGAGTAGTACTATGGGGATATACGATTTATTGGGCAATTATAAAAATTATCGATACAATTTGGATTGTGAGTTCGGGAAACAGATTGACATTGATTAATCAGATGTTTAGCGGTTATGTGATTGCCTATAGCAGTGATATTTTTATGATAAGTATGAAGTTGATATTTGATGTGACGGCGGCAGTGTTTTTTGTGTGGGGAGCGGTGTTGTTCTGGATTAAAAAACGAAAATCGGGATTGAGCTATTTTAGAGTGGGTTTTTTGATTAGTATATTTTTGAGTTCAATATTCAAATTTTATTTTGAGCAATTCTCGGCAATATTTGATTTTGGGATATCGCTTTTTGGCTATACGGTGCTTGAGAGGTACAAACTGAAGCAGAGTGGTAAGTGAGGGCTTGAATATTATAGGATAATGTGCTATAATGTACTTGAATCTAGATTAGATTCGAACTTCCCGGAGATGTATTGCATTGACGGAAGACGTACCTTAAAAGACTGCAAGCCGGCTTTGATCCATTGAGCCGTCCGTGCCTCATCGGCAGGTTGCAATTTAAGGCAAAATTTGGCGCATTCGCTTCAAATTTAGACCTGAAATTTGCAAAAAACAGGGTCAAAACAATAAATGCTAACTCTATAGTTGGTGCTATTAAATCTCTTAAGAGAGATTTAACTCAAGTTGCTGATGCCACTTTTGGTGTCAGTGCTTCTGTTCCTAATTACGCAATTGCTTAATTAAGTAGCCATCGCTTAATCCCCCATTCTGGAGAGGATTGAACGGTGTAAATTAAACCAGAATGCCGTCCAATTAATCTCGATTTTGATTGGAAATAAGAGAGGGGTAATGCCCTCAATAATCGACACTTCAACACTTTTCGTTTACTTTAGTTGTTGGAGGCGTAGGATAAAGTAAATTAAGCTTGTAGACGTCGTTTAATGTCTCTTTTCGGACCTCGGCTCGATACCGGGCATCTCCTCCTTCGCCGCGACATAGTTCTGCTTCGCAGAACGTAGTCGGGCTTCGGCGTGACACGGTCCTCTAAAAATGATAATTTAATTTATGTATTGGGTTTATGTATTAAAGTGTAAGGATGGATATTATATTGGCTGCACCGAAAACATTAAATTGAGACTAGAAAAACATAAAAATGGATATGTAAAGGCAACGAAATTAAGGAAGCCTCTTGTTTTAAATAATTGTTTTGGTTTCAGAAACAAATATATTGCGTTTAATTTTGAAAAGTATTTAAAATCTGGATCAGGGAGAGCATTTTTCAAGAAACACTTGGCAGAGTAATTAAATCTTTAGATTCCCCTTTTGGCTTCTTGCTGGCGGATTTTTTCGCGTTTTTCGAATTTGCGCATTTTGCGACCGACGCCAAGTTCGACTTTGAACCATTTACCTTTGAGAAAAATGGCAATAGGAATGATCATGTATTTTTGGTGGCGAAGAGAAATGAGCTTGGAAATTTCTTTGGTGGTGAGGAGAAGTTGGCGTTGGGAGCTTTTGTCGATGGTTTGGTTGGTGGCGTATTGATAGGGCTGGATGGTGATGTTGAACAAAATTGGAACTCCATTGATAATTTCGACTTTGGAACCGTTGAACTGGGCGCCATGGAGACGCAGAGATTTGGCCTCCGCACCGGAAAGAACGATGCCGGCTTCAAATTTTTGTTCAAATTTGTAGTCGAGTGAATCTTTGTTGAAATGACGCATAATTAGTTTGTCAGTTGAACTGTTTTTCAGACTATCAGAAATGCAAAAGATAATACTGAAGACAAGGGAATTATCTCACATAATAAAATAGCTGACAGCTATAAATTTAGAAGATAAAGTTTTTGATCCTGACAAAGAAGATAGATTTTACTGGCGTCGGGAGAAAAAGTCATGTCGAGAATCTTTTTGTCGTTGAGATTGTAGCGGGCTTTGGAAGAGCCGTCTTTGCCATAAACATAGACAATGTTTGAGTCGTCGAAGAAAGCTAGAAGTTCGGATTCGGCAGTGGTAATAAGGCCTTTGGCAGTGGAAGTGGTGACATCGGTGGGTTGTTTGAACTGATCAGCCTGCCCTCGAAGATAAGGGGTGATTTTGGCGTCGGAAGTAAGGGTCCAAATTTTGCCATTGATGGCAATTGAAGAAACATTAGAAGGAAAGTCCTTGTCGTCCTGAATCCAATTTTGGGAAGAAAATCCGGAAGAGTTAGGAGTAAGCTTCCAAATGGTATTAGTATCGAGTAAGTAGAGGGAGCCGTTCCAAATGGCCATGTCCTGAATTGAAGAATGGTCGGCAATGGATGAGAGTTTGAATTTTTCGGTAAGTTTGGAAGAAGAAATAAGCTGAATGTCCGAGGAGGAAAGACCGTAAATGCCCGATTGATCGGAAACAATGTGGGTAAGATTGGAAATGGATGGATCGTTGGAATAGTTTTGGTGTGATTTTTGGGAAAGATTGAGAGTATCAAGATGAGATTTGGAAGAGTCGAGTAAATACAAATCGTTGCCATTGAGAGCAATTTGGGAATAATTGGGGTTGTCGGTAATTAGGTTTAATTCAAAAAAGGCAGTGGCGGATTCGACAGTGGAGGAACCTGTCTGGGAGAGTAATTGGGAAATTTGAGATTGATAATCGCCAAGGTCGGTGCTGAGACCGATGTTTTTCATTTGATCTAAAATTTCTTGGGATTGAGTAGCCAAATCTTTGGCGGAATTGAGGTCGAGTGAACGAATAGTGTTGGCATCGGTGAGCTTGGCTTCGAGACTTTGGCGGAGAGTGTCGAATTGATTATTTTTTTGTGTTTCAAGGCGCTTTTGATAGCCAAAGTAAACGCTAAAAGAAAGGGCTAAAAGAAGGACGACGGCAATGATGCGATTGTATTTGCGGCGACGGGAGACAGTTTGGAGGGTGGAAGGATTGATGGTGTCGGAGGATTGGGGGCGGAGATGGGAAAGGAGTGACTGAAGAGTTTTTTTGGATCCGAGAGTAGGAGTGTGGATGATGGGGATGGGTGAAGGGGCAATGGGGCTTGGTGAAATGGGAAAGGGAGGGACGATGGTCTGAGGAATAGTTTGGGATTCAATTTGTTTTTGGGGTAGGTCGTCATCATCGAAGGCTTGGATGAGAGCAGCAGAGCTTTCAGCTTCGGCTGAAGAGGAATACAGGAGAGAAAGAAGATTTTCTTCAATTGATTGAATTTTGGTGGAATCGAGAGCAATTTTGAGGGCATCCCAGGTGATTTCCTTGATAAAGTCGTTGGTAGTAAGAAGAATAGAATCGGAGTCCTGGAGAGGACCGGAAATAATTTTGGCTTCGTGGCCATAATTTTCGATAATGTTGGCAATTTTCCCAGACCTGACTAGGTGGACAGCGCCGGAGCCGGTGATGGTAGTGAATAATTTGTTCTGATGGACTACAGCGACGATGATAGTGAAACGAGTGTCCTGAGGGAGGCTAAGACTATCGACAGCATTGGTTAAATTGGTGGAAATACTAGTAAATTCAGAAGAGTAATAATTATTGGTGATTGATTCGATAAGATCGTGGCCAAGTTGAGTAAGAGAGGTGGGAGAAGTGGAGCTAGTTAGAGAAATGAGCCCAAAAAGATGGCCTTTGAGCGCAAAAACATTGCGATCGTCGGGTTCATTCTCCCAAAATTGGGACCAGGAAGTATCAGAAGTTCGGCCGATAAAAGACCTACACTGGAAATGCATTAATTAATCTTACTATAAAACTATGTAGGTGACGAAGATAAGAAAGAAAGCGAAGATGGCGTGAATGTAGGAAAAGGTAATTATGATGGAATTAAACTTATCGTAAACATTCTTGGACATGGTGGTAGTTTGTTTGACGACAACGAGTGAAAAGATGAAATATATTATGGCACCAAGGACAAAAAAGATTTTAAAAGCGAGTAAAAGAAGATTGTTTAAGTCGATATTCATTAGCGGACCCTCCCTTCGAGAGCTTCTTGCTCTTCTTCTTGGCGTAATTGCTGAAGAACTTTAATAATTTTTTGAGGATTGGGTGCGTTTTCGAATTGAATTTCGGGAACTTCGGAAGCCGTCTGGATAAAAATAGTGCCGTAATTGAGCATGGTTTGGGCGACGCCGGTAACTTGAGAAGTAACATCCTGAATGGCATCGAGCTTGGCTTCGGAAAATCGTTTGTTGAGAAGATTGTTGAAGTCGATGTCGATTACCCTCTCGTCGGTGATGATGTAGACATTAAAATACCAAGTGATGGCTTTTTCGAAAGCAAAGGCAAAAGTAATTAGGTACCAAAAAAGAACGGCGACGAGGAAATAATTGGTTGGAAGAAATTCAAAAACAGGAACATAGCTAAGTAGTGTGGGTAGAAGGGCCATAACAAAGGCAGTAAGAACCCATTTGACATTGGAAAACCAATGTTGACGGAGAACTAAAATTATTTCTTCTTCTTCGTCTCTTTCGCCAAAGGTAAAAACTTTGGGACGAACTAAGAATGAAGAAAGCGGATGACGAGTGTGGCCGAGAGTGTCGTAGACTCGTTGGCGAATGTCGGTAGTGAAAGTTTTTTGGGGTTTGGAAGTTGTTTGCTGGTCGGAAAGAAGGGTTTTGGTGACTTTTTTGACTTTCTTTGGCTTTGGAGATGAAGGAGTGGGCACAACTGGCTTGGTTTCCGGAGTTGGGACTTGGTTGAAATCGTCGTCTGGGGCGACATTATCTAAATTTGTAGATCTTGGCATATGAGTATTTTAGCAAATAATTAATAAACATAGACAAAATACATTTATTTAATGATTTGATTGGCTGTTAATAAATTGGCAAGCTGAAAGGCTAATAATGCAGAGGTGGCGCGTTTGGGGAGACGGAAGAATAGTTGCTGGGTGGATAATTTGTGCTGATTGATGTGATTTTGAATTGAGTAGGCCATGAAATTACAGTTGTAAGTACCCATAAATTCGCTGATTTGAAAATTAGAGGAGTCGACCAAATCGAGAGTTGGAAGAGAAAGTTCGAGTTTGAATGGAGAGAATTCATAAATGGGTTGATGACCATAGCGGTTGGTGGCAATAGTTTCGATGGAAATTTTTTGGAGGCGATCTCCCCCGTCGCCAAGTCCGATGATTAGATCGTAAGAATCATTGGGAATATATTTTTGGAAAAAGGTACGAGGATGGCCGAAGATAGTTTGATAGCGAATGTTTTGAAAATTATTGATTTGTTTTTGAAGATCGGAAAAAGTTCGGCGAGAAATGTTGGTGCCCCAGGGATTGGAAAAGGCATAGAGGAGGATCAATTATTTTTTGACTATATTAAATAATGATGACTTGGCGGAGATGCCGCCGGGGGCACGAAGAGTGAAGATTTCCTTGAAAGCATCGCCATCGAAAGCGTAATCACCTTTGTCGGTGGAGACTCGGACTTTTTGAGTAACACCTGAAGTGGAATAATCGACCGAAACAGAATTGATTGAGGAAATGGCGCCGCCTTTGTCGTTCATTTGGCGAGCAAGCTCGTCTTTGGACCAGGCATCGGCATCTTTACTAAAACAACCACCAGTGTCGTACTGAGAGAGATGAGATGAATCGCCAGTTTTTTGATAGTAAACTTGAGCATTTATAATGTCGGCAAATTCAGATTGTGTCAACCATGGATGGGAGCGACCACAAGCTCGACCATCGCGAAGTTTGTACCAGGCTTTGTAGAACCAGGAGGAGCCAGCCTGACGTTCGTAGGCATCGTTGGGCCAACAGGACTGACTACCACAAGAAGTGTCCCAAATTTGGGGAGTGGAGTGGCCTTGGGCGGTGTAGCCGTAGATGGCGCCGCCGGAAGTGGAAGCATACATGGTGGAGAAAATATTGCCGGTTTTGTTGGACTTGATAACCATGCCTCGAGTGTCTTCGACGGCTTGTTTCCAACGGCCAGGATTTTGGTATTTGGAAGTTTTGTAAACTTGGCAGGCTTCGGTGACACAGATGGTACCCGAACGCATGTTGGTGGAATTGAGAGCATAAGTACGGGCAGCGATGGCTTGAGCTTTGAGAGCTTCGTAGCCACCTTTGTCGGCCCAGGAGGCAGGCATTTCGGCAATACCAAGAAGATAGTTTTCTTCAAAATTAAGTTCACCAACGGTGGTTTTGATATTACCGGAGGTGTCGATTTTTTCGATGCGAATGTCGCCATAGTAGGCTTTGAGGATAGCTTCGTAATTTTGACCAGCCTGAGAACGACCAAGAGCACCAAACTGACTCATACCTTTACGATGGGGAGCGCCAAAGGAAAAGACGGCAAAAGCAGGAGAAAAACCTGGGTTGTAGTCGGAGCGAGAGGCGGGGTCGTCGGAGGAAGAAACATCACCAACGGAGGTGTTGAACATAGCCGTTTTTTCGGCAATTAAAGCTTGCTGCTTGGCAGATAATTCTTTTTTGTAATCTTCGGCTTTTTTGATTTCGGTGGCCAGGTAGCCAAAGCGTTTTTCCATGTCGGCTTTGAGAGCGGCAAGCTTTACTTTATCGGCTTCGAGTTTTTCCTTATTTTTCGATAATGAATTAATATCTTGAGCAAATTGATTGATCATTTCCTTATCCTGGGACATGATGGATTGATACCAGGTGTAGAGGCGAATGAGCTGGGAACTTTCGTTGTTGGAAAGAAAAATCATGAGAGGATTAAATTTTTTAGTGTTGATGTAATAGCGGCGAAGACGCTCATCGAGAAGAGTCTTTTGAACCTCAAGATCGGCTTCTTTGTCAATGATTCGAGTACCAAGATCGGAGATTTGTTTTTCGGTTTTAGAAATAGATGATTTGGCAGAAGAAATTTTGGATTGGAGCTGGGATGATTCTGATTTGAGAGGTGCGAGGGATTTTTCCAATTCTTCGATTTGCTTGCTAATATCGGAGATTTCTTCATCGATAGTTTTGGCATAAGAAATCGATTCAAGATTCAAGAAGCATGAAGCAAAGATAAAACAAGAAAAACAAATTGAGAAAATAAAAAGTTTACGAAACACTTATATAGTTTACCAGTTTGTCAGATTATCAGTTTGTCAGAAATACGGCAACTCAGAGAGATAAACTGGGGGGATTATTGCTATAGATATGATAGGTGGATGTTGTTATAATATGGGCATGTTGAGACGAAAATTTATGAGTTTTTGGGGAAGTATGGCGACTTTGTGGGTGATGGCAACCAACACAGTTTGGGCAGCAAATCCATTTTGTACAAGCGGAGGAAGTATTGGAGTGGATACTGCTTTGGGATGTGTACCAGTGGAAATAAAAGCATTTGTAACCTGGCTTTTGCCTAAGCTTTTTGGAATAGTGGGAGGAATTTCGTTTTTGTTGATGGTGTATGGATTTATTTTGATGACAACTTCTCAGGGCGATCCAAAGGCGGTACAAGGAGCAAAAGAAACAATTACTTCGGCTATTAGCGGATTACTATTGTCCATATTTTCCCTATTTATACTGAGATTAATTATGGTTGATATATTACATATTCCAGGAATTAATTAAAATGGCAGTAACACTCCCCGATTATTCAGGTACAGGATTTAAATTTAGCGGTGCGACATTGGGCAGCGTGGTGTCGGCTTTGTTGCCATACGTGTATGTGTTTGCAGGACTGGCATTGCTAATTATGTTGATTTGGGGTGGAATTACTTTGATGACAGCAGCCGGAGACCCTGGAAAAACGAAGGATGGATATGGAAAAATTACGGCAGGACTAATTGGATTTGCAATAATTTTCGTGGCCTATTTTGTGGCTCAGATTTTGGAAGTAGTGCTAATGATTAAGATACTTTAAGAATGAAGAGAAAGTGGCCACTAATAATATTGGGAGTGGTGACACTAATGTTGTTTAGATTTTATTTTAGTTTGAAGTATTTCCATGTGGATATTTGGAGTAATGCGGCTTGGGGCGAGTGGATAGCCAATAATGGGAGTAAAGATTTTTTTTACAATAATGTGTGGGTGTACTCGTGGCCAACACAGCTACCTTTGATTAATTTAATTTATAGTTGGTGTTTTGATTTGGGAAGATATTTGTTGATTGATTTTATAAGACTGGGAAATTTGATGGAGAAACTGGGAGTGGGAGCTGGGGTTTTGAATGAATATGGCAAATTTGTGACTTTTATGGGGAGCAAATATAGCGATGAAATTCCATTTCAGAATGTATTTTTGTTTTCGATAAAATTAATTCCGATAATAACAGATTTGATAATTGCTGGAATAATAGGGTTAATTGGCAAAGATAAAAAGGGGTGGCTCTGGGGTTTGCTGTACCTTGGATCCCCTTTTGCTTGGTACACTTCGGCTTTTTGGGGACAGTACGACCAACTATCTTTCTTGATGTTATTGTTGTCGATTTTGACTTTGAAAAAATTTAGAATCTTGTCGCCGATATTTATGTCGCTGTCGTTGGGAGTGAAGCCGACGAGTGCGATTTTTATTCCGTTTTATTTGTTGATGATGTGGGAGGAAAGAAAATTTTGGAAAGAATATTTGCTGGGAGGGGTATTGGGGCTGGGAGTTAATTTGTATTGGGTGGGATTGTTTTCCAAAGAGGAAAGCTTGATTAATTTTATTAGAGGGAGGTTGTGGTCGATGGTGATTGATAAATCGGAGCCGAGAGTGACAGTAAATTCATATAATTTTTGGCATTTATTTCTGGGAGATAAGGCAGCCAACCCAAATGAGTTTTTCTTATTCCTGCCATACAAAATTTGGGGATTGATAGGCATGATTTGGGCAAACATAGTGGGGATAAAAATTTATAGGAGTAAAAACCCTTTGGTACTTCGTACCACCTTTCCCTTCACAGGGCACAACGAAAACGTATGGGCAGCGTTGTCGGTTGTAGGAATTGGATGCTGGCTTTTTGGGATGAATATGTTGGAAAGATACTTGTTTTCGGGAGTGGTGTTTGGATTGATTGGGTGTATTTTTTATAAAAAAATACGATGGCCAGTAATACTGATTAGTTTGATGTTTTTTGTGAATTTATATAAACATTGGTGGCAACCTGCATGGTTTGATTTGCTAAGAATTTTTCATGAAGAATATGGGTTGGCGTCGCAGATTTTGACTCCGATGATAATATTGGTGGCGTTTGGGTTTATGATTAAGAATCTGTATGACAAAAAAAGATAAAATAATTTTGGGATTAATTGTGTTGTTGGCGCTAGTGTTGAGACTATGGCAGCTGGATAAATTTCCTTATGGATTTCATTTTGACGAGGCAAAAGCAGCGTGGAATGCAGTGTCGATTGGACTGACAGGACAGGATGATCATGGGAATAAATTACCGATGTATTATGATTCTTTTGGTGATTTTAGGCCAACGGGAATAATTTATTTGATAATCCCATTTGTGTTGAGCTTAGGGAGAAGTGTGTGGGCAGTGCGACTACCAGTGGCGATAATTGGAGCTTTGAGCAGCTTGGGGATGTTTGTGCTGGCTGGCGAAGTGGCGAAGGAAAAGAAAATAAAGTTTGGATTGTGGGCGGCATTTTTTATGGCCATAAATCCGTGGCATGTTAGTGTGTCGAGAGCGACGAGCGAGGTGATTGTGGCAATGTTTTTGTTGATATTTGGGCTGTATTTTTTGATTAGAACTTTGAGAAGTAATTCTTGGAAATGGGGAATGGCAACTATTTTGACAATTTGCTTAAGTTACTTTTTTTACCATAGCATACGTATTTTAGCACCAATGTTTGGAGTGTTAACAGTGGCATATTTTGGTTTTAGTGAAAAAAATAAATTTAAAAAAATGATGTGGGCTTTGGGAGTAGTGGTGATTTTGGGAATTGCCTCGTCGGGACTAATGCTGGCACCGGAGGCAAGAGGAAGATTGTCGCAAGTGTCGTTGAAAAGTGATTTTCAAATTCTTTATGAAACTCAGAAAGGACCAAATGAGGATGGACCGAATAATGTGTTGGTGGCCAGAGCGTTTCACAATAAAATAACGGTATTACTCCGAAGATTTGGAGAAGAATATTTTTCGTACTTGGGGACAGATTTTTTGGTGGGAAGAGCGGCAAAACCACAAAGATACATGACGACTAATTTTGGCTTAATTACCTATGTGGAATTGGCTTTATTGTTGATGGGAATTGCGGCTATGGTGACGAGAAAAGAATTAAAATGGGCGGGCTTGGCGATGCTATTGGCTCCCCTACCGGCAGCGGTGACGATGGAAGATGTGCCAAACATGCACAGGAGTATGATGATGGTGCCGTTTTTGGTGCTAATGATTGCCGGAGGGATGAGTTTGCTTGTGGAAAAATCGAATAAATTTATTGTACTAGTGTTGCTTGGAGGACTGGCGGCACATATGGTGTATTATTTGCATTTTTATTATAGTCATGGAAATTATGCACTGTCGGTGTACTCAAGAAATGGAGGTCTGATGGAATTGGGAAAGAAATTGGATGAGCTAAGAAAAGAGCATGATCGGGTAATTGTGACTAATTATTCGGATAATCCTTATGCATGGTATGCCTATTTTAGCGGCAAGGATCCTGGTGAATTTAATAGTAAGTATAAGAAGAATGAGAATGGAATGTATGAATATGAAAATATTGTATTTAGCAATGAGAGGTGCCCCACGAATTTTTTGAACGATGAGAAAACTAGGAGTAATTACAAGAATAGCCTGCTGATTAATGGTGAGGGATGTGAGGTAAATCCTGATTTGGTGAAGAAACTAGGATTGGTAAAGATTGACAATGTGGAAAGATTGGACGAATCGGAAGTGGCGGGAATTTGGGTGTATAAATAGAATTATTTACCCATTCGGCGGTCGCGATCCTGGTACCAGAAAATGGCTTTCTCAATCTCTTCAGGTCCAAAATCGGGCCAAAGAACATCGGAAAAATAGAGTTCGGCGTAGGAAGATTGCCAAAGGAGAAAATTGCTGAGGCGTTTTTCGCCACCGGGTCGGATGATAAGATCAGGATCGGGCTGATCTTTGGTGTAAAGATAGGATGAGATTAGTTCTTCAGTAATTTTATCGGAAGGAATTTTTTCATCGACAATGTGTTTGATGGCAGAAATAAGTTCATCGCGGCCGCCATAGTTGAGAGCGACGTTGCAGACGATTCTTTGATGGTCGACGACAACATCGAGAATGGTTTTGATAGCTGATTTGACCTTGGCAGGAAATTGTTTGTAATTTCCAAGAATAGAAAAACGAACTCCCGAACGAGCGTATTCGTCTTTTTTGTCTTTGACGATTTTAATTAGAAGATTAAATAATCCTTTAACTTCATCGAGACTTCTTTTGCGCCAATTTTCGGTAGACAAGGCATAAACAGTGATGTATTCGATGCCAATATTGCGACAATGATCGACGATGTTGTTGAGATTTTGAGCTCCAGCTTCGTGGCCTTTACCATCGGGTAGACCGTGTTGACGGGCCCAGCGGCGATTACCGTCCATAATAATAGCGATGTGCTTTGGGAGTTTGGTTTTGTCGATGTCAAGATTGGTGACAAAAGGAGAGTTAGTAGTCATGATATGTAAGTCGAGAGATTTTGGAATTACCTGCGATTTAGCTCTGATACTGGTTTGGGGGATGGTTGTCGCTTTTGAAAACGATTAGGATCAGATGGGGTTCGTTCAATGACACCATACATAAGAGCCTGATTAATAAGTTCTTCGGGGGTTAATGTTCGGCAACCTAAAGATTTTGAATATTCCAAACCAGTAAAAGAACTTCCTTCAGAAGGGTTGAGTGTATTCATTTAGGATACATTATAAACGAAAAAAATCCCGCCGAGACGGGATTGTTTTATTGAAATCTTTTTTGTGTAATCTTTAAGCCAGTATTGTTAGTACCAGAAAGTCGTTTATTGAGGTCATCTTGTCTTGCGACAACGATGACTTAATTCCGCCTCATCGGCGGAACATTCCTCAAAGGAGGTGATCCATCCGCACCTTCCAGTACGGATACCTTGTTACGACTTAACCCTCATCGCTGGATTTACCTTGGTCCTACGGAACCGTAAGACTTTAGGTACCCCCAACTTTGCTGATTTGACGGGCAGTGTGTGCAAGAGGCGAGAACGTATTCACCGCAATCTGCTGATTTGCGATTACTACCAATTCCGGGTTCATGCAGGCGAGTTTCAGCCTGCAATCCCAACTGGGGACTGGTTTAAGGATTAGCTCCACCTCGCGGTATTGCGACCCTCTGTTACAGTCCATTGTAGGATGTGTGTAGCCCTGGATATAAGCATCATGATGACTTGACGTCGTCCCCTCCTTCCTCCCAACAAAATAATGCTGGGCAGTCTTCTGTGACACAGTAACACAGAATGGGGGTTGCGCTCGTTACCTCACTTAAGAGAACAACTCACGTCACGAGCTGACGACAGCCATGCAACAGCTGTGTACCACCCTCGAAGGCTGATCCATCTCTGGACCGTGCAGGTACATTTCAAACCCAGGTAAGGTTCATCGCTTCGTATCGAATTGAACCACATGCTCCACTGGTTGTGCGCCTCCCCGCCAATTCGTTTGAGTTTCGGCCTTGCGGCTATACTCCCCAGGCGGTCCGTTTAATGCGTTAGCTTGCGTCCCACAGATAAATCCATAGAACTAACGGACATCGTTTAAGGCTAGGACTACTCAGGTCTCTAATCTGATTTGCTTCCCTAGCTTTAGTCTCTGAGTGTCAGTATATACCTAGTGACCCGCCTTCGCTCTTGGTGTTCTTTGCAGTATCCACGGATTTTACCCCTACACTGCAAATTCCAGTCACTCCGATATAACTCTAGTTTTACAGTATCCTACCCCTTCCCTCAGTTGAGCTGAGGTCTTTGAAATAGAACTTATAAAACCACCTACAGACGCTTTACGCCCAATAAAACCGGGTAACGCTTGGAACCTACGTATTACCGCGACTGCTGGCACGTAGTTAGTAGTTCCTTATTCGCTTCTCCTTCATGGAGAAACAAAAGTGGTTTACAACCCGAAGGCCGTCATCCCACACGCGATGTCGCTGCATCAGACTTTCGTCCATTGTGCAAAATTCCTAACTGCTGCCACCCGTAGGTGTATGGGCCGTGTCTCAGTCCCATTGTGCCGGACTCTCCGCTAAGAGCCGGTAACCGTCATAGCCTTGGTGAGCCGTTACCTCACCAACTAGCTGGTAGTAGATACGCCGCTTCCAAAGTGATTTGCATCTTTGGTCTTGCGACAACATGGGAAATTACCCCACCTTTCGGTGGACTATGTCCCGCTTTGGAGTACGTTCGTATCCATTACTCACCCGTTCGCCACTAGGATCAAGGTCTACACAAAAGACAAAACCCTTTGGTACTTTCGTACCACCTTTCCCTTCAAAAGGGCACTGTTTTGTTCTTGGTGTAGACTATGAGCCCCGTTCGACTTGCATGTCTTAGGCACATCGCCAGCGTTCACCCTGAGCCACGATCAAACTCTTAGTACTAATTCCTCGACAAATTCGAGGAAAGAAATTTTGAAAAACCACATTAGTATGTGGAGTTGACATTTCTGGTACTAACAATCTTGGCTTAAGAGATTACACTTTTGAGATTTCAAAGAACTTGCCCCAAAGGCAATGCCTAGGGACAGTTAGATATTATAGTACAGGCATTACAAATTTGCATTAAGCAAGTTAGAAAGCTGTAAGCTACATATTTTTAAGGTATGGGGATTATAGCAGGCTAATTGAACAAGAAAAAGGGGTAAATTAGAGGTTAATTAATTTGGCATGGGAAAGGACATTTTGAGAGCCGGAATCGGAGGAAGTGAAGAAAGACTGGTACTGACTGCAAATATCGGTGACGAGTTGTTGGTGTTCGGGATCGAGTTCGGAAAAAATGTCGTCGAGAAGTAAAATGGGCTTGGTGGACGAGAGTTCTTCTATATAGTTAATTTCGGCTAATTTGAGGGCGAGGACGGCAAGCCTTTGCTGACCACGACTACCCCACTGGGAAAGATCTTTGTCGGGTGTGTTGAAGATGGAAGATTTAAAAAGATAATCGTCGCGATGGACACCATGTTGAGTGTAGCCTTTGCGAAGTTCGATTTGAAAGTCAGATTCGAGTTTTTGAGCAGTGACGATCGAAGGAAAATAGTCGATGCTTAATTGGCGAATTTCCGGATGGGAATGTTGACTAAAAAATATGTTGGCCGACTTGAAAAAATCACTTCTAAACTTATGGATAATTTCGGCGTTTTTAATTAGGGATTGATCCCAATAAAAAAGTTCTGAAGAGGTGGCTTTCTGTTGGAAAATTAAATCGAGAAGTTCGTTGCGGTGCTTGAGGGCTTTGTTGAACTGAGTGAGGGCTTGGGAATAGCGCCAATCAACAGGATAAAGAATGCGATCGATGAACTCGCGGCGACGAGAAGGAGAACCGTTGATGAGGCGGACGTCTTCGGGATCGAAAACGACAGTTTTGAGATTACCAAGGAAAAGTTTGCGAGTTTTTTCGAGTTTGTTGATGAGGAAACGGCGCTTGATGTTGCGGTGAGCAGGATCTTTGATGAGCTGAACTTCGATTTCAGCTTCGTCCTGATTAAAGTATTTAGCTTTGACAGCTGAGAAAGACTGATCCCATTTGAGTAAATTTGACAAGGAACTAGTTCGAAAACTTTTGCCAGAAGACAGTAGATAAATAGCCTCGAGAATGTTGGTTTTGCCAGAACCATTGGAGCCGATAATTAGATTGGCGTGGGGATCAAATTCAATTAATTTTTGATCATAGGAACGGAAATTTTGAAGAAGAATCTTTTGGAGGTGCACAAGATGATTTTATCAAGAAGTGAGCCTCTCAAGGCTAAGATAAGATAACTGGCGAATTTGGCTCATGAGGAGTTGGCTTTGTTGTTGGACATAAGAAAAGTCTTGAATATCACCACTAAGGTTGATAGGTTTGCCGAAAGTAAAGGATATTTGGCCGTAAGGATAGACAAGGGCAACTTCGTGGTTGACGACAGTACGAAAACGTTTTATTTTTTGGCGGAAGATGCCGACGCCAACAGGAATAATGGGGGCGCCAGAAAGAAGGGCGATGCGAGCAGCGCCAGTTTTGGGAGAACGAAAACCTCCGAGGGAAGGGCTCAGACCACCTTCGATGAAAATGAGAATGTTTTCACCTTTTTTTAATCTCTTAACTGCAAGATCGATTATTTGTTGACCAGAATCGGGGTCGACAGGGATGTGGCCGGATTTGCGAAGATATGCGCCAAAAATAGGAATATTGAATAAATTACCGTGAACAAGAACGTTGGTTTTGCCTTGGCACATGGCAAAAAGAATAATTGGATCGAGAGTATTGGGGTGGTTGGCAATGAAAATTTTAGGACCATCGGGGATGGTGGAGATGTGGGTAATGTCGATGTCGTAGACGAAAAAGGAGTAGAGCTTAACTAGGTAGCTGCCAAGGCGATGGAGAGTTTTTTCGAAAATTGAAGTTTTGGAACTAATCACAGAGAGAATTATATAGTATTGAGGTTGGGATACAAAAATTATAGCAACTTAATAAGATCTAGGAGTCAAATGATTTGGTATTATACCATATTTTCCATTAATTCAATGCTTTTGGTCCAGTGGGTGTCCGTAGTATGGAACCCATTATTATTAAACCTAAGGAATATCTACGACACTCTTAAGCCGATTATACCAGTTGAGAGTTTAGGTTCAAAATACCAAGATAATTACTTTCAGATATCGCCATTAGAGTAGTAGAACATTACCTATTGTCTGCGAACTTTGGTTGCTACCTGACTTAAATGTGGGTCTGTTTGATGCGGAACCAAAACCTCGTGTCTTCGCATCACATCAATCGCATCTTTTGAACCATTCATCCCAAGTTCAGGAATTAAATACGTTAGGTGCTGCCAGTCAATTGCTCCTTGCTTTGCTCTTATTCCTAATTCTTCTGCCAGCTTCCATGCTAAGTTTTCTGCACCTTGTGGGGTATAGTGATCAAACTCTCCAGTCGATAATTCAATCCCGATCATATGACGACATCCACGACCTCCGCCATATTGACAGTCACCTCTTAAAATACTCTTGACAACATCCACCCCACCATCTTCTTCTATTGAGATTGTTTCCAAATTACCGTTAAACCATCGATCTAATTCGTGAAGGATTGAAAGTTGCCTACGAGCAAATTGTTCATCCCTGAGTTGTGCTTGACCAACTTCTTTTAGTCTGGATGCTATTGTACTCATACTGGCTATTATAGCATCTACCTACCTCTGCCCAGACACCTCCCGATTGTCGTAGACGAAATTATTGTTTTAATGGAAATGTCCAACGGGCAGGAGTTGAACCTGCTTACGAAGGTTTTACAGACCTTTGCCTAACCGTCCGGCTCCCGTTGGATGTGTTTGATTTTATCAGATTTTTCGAAGATTCAAAACCCCTAGAATAGGTAGTTATGGGTTTATTTGCTTGACAACAGGGACTGATAATAGCAACAATTAGCAATGAAAGAATTAGACGAGGGATGGCAGATTTTAAAAGGAGAATTACCGATATTGGTAATCGCAGCGCATAATTTTAATCAAATTAGAGAAGATAAAGAAAAAGTAGCCGATTTGGGAACTGGCGATATTTCAAGGAATTTGTGCGAGAAATTTAACTTATGGGGAATTGTAAGTACAAGAATACAGAGTGATCCTAATTGGGATATTCATTCTGCCTTTAGGCAACAAGTAAGGGAAATTATTAAGACAAATAATATTGTATTAGTGATTGATGTTCATGGGTCAAAGTTGGGAAGCGAAGAACTTATATCAATTTCTACGAACAAAGTATTTTGGGATAAATATGACCTATTTGAGTTGGAAATCCCAATGAATTTATTTAAAGACGACGACCAATATACAATTTGCGAGGAACTAGAAAATGAGGTAGCTGCTATTCAGCTGGAAATTAGGGAAGATGGAAGAGTAAACACTATTGATCCTGAAATTTTTGAATCGTGTCAGAAAAAACTAGATCAATTGATTGAATTTTTGACTACTCAATTCCCCAAAGAATAGAGAGGCTTGAGGAGACGCTAATTTCGCCAGAGGAAATGTCGGTCTGGTCTCCCCCACCAGCAAGAGGAACAGCAGCTTTGTACTCGGCGACATTGGAATAGTAAGGCATGGGAGTGATGTCGTAGCTGGAGTCGGAAATCGAAATGGGTTTTTGAAGTTTGACTTTGGAAAGTGAGGCTAGCTCTTCGGCTTTTTGCTTGGCTTTGTTGAAAGCCATTTCCCTAGCTTTAGTGAAAAGATCGGTTTTGTCTTCGATGTCGAAGCTAATGCCGTTGATTTGGATATTGTCGATGGCGGAAAGTTCGTCGATAATTTTGGAAGCTTTAGTAGCTTTGTCGTCGATTTTTTTGATTTTGACTTGAAGAGATGAAGAAGCTCGTTGACCGCGAATACGGCGAACCTTATCGGAATAATCGTATTCGGTGTAGATGTTTAAATTTGAAGTGGTAATGTCGGAATCGGAAATACCATTGTCCTTGAGAACTTTGGTGGCTTGGTTGATTTTGGTGTTGACTTTATCCAAGGCTTCTCTACTAGTGGAAGCTAATTCTTGGAAAGAGACGGAAATTTGAACCATGTCGGGCTTGGCGAAGACTTTGCCGTCGCCGGAAACGGAAATACTATTGCTAACACGACCGTTGTTTTCGACACTACCGGTATTTTTGATGTAGACGCCGGTACGGGAGACAATAATGCCAGTGACAAGAATGGTTAGACAAATTACGATGAGAGGAAAGTTTTTATTGTTTAGCATATATACAGTATACGATAAAATGGAGTAATGAAAATAAAAATAATTTCTTGGAATGTAAACGGAATTAGGGCAGCGACAAAGAAAGGATTGATAAATTATATTGAAAAAGAAAATGCTGATATTTATTGTTTTCAGGAAGTTAAGGCAAGAAAAGCGCAGATAGAGACTCCCCTACCAAGTAAGTATCTCGATTTTTGGAATTCGGCAGAGAGAGCAGGCTACTCGGGAACACTGACTTTGTCGAAAGATGAACCGAAAATGGTAATTATTGGGGACAGAGATAATGATTGGGATAATGAAGGAAGAGTAATTGTAAGTAAATTCGATGAATTTACTTTGCTGAATGTGTATTTTCCGAATGGACAGAGGGATAAGGGTAGGTTGAATTATAAGATGGAATTTTATGAACAATTTTTGAAATATATTAATGAGCTTAGGGAGAGAGGCGAGAAAGTGATTTTTTGTGGAGATGTGAATACGGCACATAATGAAATTGATTTGGCTAGGCCAAAAGATAATCAGAAAACATCAGGATTCTTGCCAATCGAAAGAGAATGGATGGACAAGCTGGAAAGTGATGGATGGGTGGATACATACAGAGAATTAAATAAAGATGAGGTGGAATATTCGTGGTGGAGCCAAAGGGCAGGTGCTAGAAAAAGGAATGTGGGGTGGAGAATTGATTATTTTTTTGTGGATAAGGCGATGATGGGACAAGTAAAGTCGGCGTTTATTCGAAGCGAAATTGAAGGCTCGGACCATGCCCCGGTGGGGATTGAGATAGAACTTTGATTCAAGAAACAAGATTCATGATTCATGAATGAAAAAAGAATATTGAGTAAGTGATTAAAACAAAAGAAATTTATTAGCTTCTTTTTTGATCCAATGTTTGTTTTGGGCGGAATTGGGGTCGTAGTCCCCTAGCAGTTCCCAGAATTTATGAGAATGATTGTGATGAGTTAGATGAGCGAGTTCGTGCAAAATGATGTGTTGAAATTTGTCGTAGGGAAAGAAAATAATTTGCCAATTAAAACTGAGATTGCCTCGGGAGGAGCAGGAGCCGAAGCGAGTTTTGGGAGCACGAAGCGAGAGTTTACTATAAGAAACATCGAATTTTTGGCAAAAATAAGATAATTCTTTTTGGATTATTTTGAAGACAAAAATTTTGAAGTACTTGTGAATTACTTTTTTGAGATGTGAGTTGGTGAGCTGACTGGATTTGATGATGATCAGTCGATCCTTGTGGTTGAAAGTGAGTTTGTCCCGAAGGGATTTAATAATGTGAACAGAATAGTCTTCGCCAAGAATTGAAAGCTGTTGAAGTGAAATAAGATCTTTGTGGGCGGGAATTTTTTGAGAATTAACAAAAATCCAAAGTTGATTTTGAGTAATGAAGCGATGAATGTGGGCGTGGGTAGTGAAATGGGGAGCGGAGATGGAGAAAGAATTGTAGGTAAGTAGCCTGAGATTCATGTTCTTAACTCGTTTGTGGACGACGGTGTAGAAGAATTGTTTGTCGTTGAGGGTAATAGTATCCATGCTGTTATCCTTTTATTATAATTGTATTTGAGGCTAATTTAGTGTTATATTGATATTAATGAGAGTATTTGTAGCCGCTGATCATAGAGGTTTTCAATTGAAAGAGAAGATTAAACAGAAGCTTGAGGAGAAGGGAGTTGAGGTGACTGATTTGGGTGCTTTTGAGTATAACATGGAGGATGATTATGTTGAATATGCGTTAAAATTGGGCGAAAAAGTGGTAGCCGAGAAAGCAAGAGGAATTGTAATTTGTGGTTCAGGAGGAGGAGTGTCGGTGGCAGTGAATAAGGTTGATGGTGTGAGAGGAGTGCTTTGTAGCAATATTAAACAGGCGTATTTGAGTAGGAACGACGATGATGCTAATGTGTTGTGTTTGAGCTCGGACACGGTGGATGAGTCGGTAAATATGGAAATAGTGGAAATATTTATTAATTCAGTATTCTCCAGTGATGAAAGACACATTAGGAGAATTCGTAAGATTAACGATTATGAATCTAAGAAGCGTAGCTGAGATTGAAAACAATAAAAGAGTAATTTTGAGGATGGATTTGGATGTGCCAATAGAGGTTAATCAGGTAGTGGATAATAGTAGACTAAAAAAATCTCTGCCGACTTTGAGAATGCTTTTGGACAAGAAAAATGCGAGAGTAGTAATTATTGGACATAGAGGTAGACCTGAAGGTAGAGATGAGAAATTTAGTCTAAGACCGGTGTACCTTGAATTGGTAAATCTGCTGGAAGATGAGGGTGATTTGTATGAGACAGTATTTATTGAAAATATTGAAGATTCTGATCGCTTGGCTAGGGCGATAAATACAAACCATGTGGTGGTAGTTGAAAATTTGAGATTCTGGAAAGGTGAGGAAGAAAATGATGCTAAATTTTTGGACGAGCTTGTGGGAATGACAGATGCTTTTGTGAATGATGCAATTACGGTGGCACATAGAAAACATGCATCAGTGATGCTGTTTGAAAAAATGGATAGCTATTATGGACTGAATTTTATTGAGGAAATTGAAGGACTAAATAAGGCAATTGAGAATCCAGTTAAGCCTGTGACGGTAATTTTGGGAGGAGCTAAAGAGGACAAATTAAAGTATTTGGATGAAATTTCCAAGAAAGTTGATAATGTGCTTTTGGGAGGAATGATGCCAATTTTTGTGGAAGGAAAGACGATGGCTTCAAATGTTGAAGTGGCAAAATTGAAAGATAATAAATTGGATATTTCTGATGATTCGATAAAGAGTTTTAGAAAAATTATTGAAAAGGCAGGAACGATTATTTGGGCAGGATCGATGGGAAAATATGAAGATGAGGATAATAAAAGAGGAACAATGGAAATAGCTGGGGCAATTGCGAAAAGTAAGGCGTATTCAATTCTGGGAGGAGGAGATACATCGGCAGCATTGAGAAATATGGGACTAATACACAAGATTAGTTTTGTGTCCTCGGGGGGAGGGGTGATGTTGGAGTATTTGGCGAAGGGGAAATTGGCGGCATGGAAATAAGATGACAGATGAACAATTTAGGGAGATTATTGTATGATTAATTATGAAAGGTGATAAAAAGGTGAAAATTGGAATTAATGGTTTTGGGAGGATTGGGTCGGTAGTACTCAGAGCGATACTGGCAGAGAAATATGATGTTGAAGTAATGGCAATAAATACTAAAGGCGATTTGGATATGGAATCGTACATGCTGCAATTTAAATATGATTCAGTGTACGGAAGAATTCCGATGAAAGTGAGTTTTTCGGGGCCACAAAAGTCGGCTGAAATTGGTCGATTGGAAGTGGGACAATTGTCGATTCCATTCTTGGGAGAGCCAGACCCGAGCAAAATTCCATGGAAGAGCTATGGAGTGGATGTAGTACTAGAATGTACGGGAGCATTTACTGACAGCAAGGCAATGGCACATATTCGGGCTGGAGCAAAGAAAGTAGTAATTTCGGCCCCACCAAAAGACCCGAAGATTCCAGTATATATTTTGGGAGTGAACGAGGATAGCTATAAGGGAGAGGAATTGGTGTCCAATGGATCGTGTACGACGAATTGCGTGACGGCGATAGTAAAACTTTTGGATGAAAAAATAGGCTTTCAGGAAGGTACACTAACGACAATTCATGCATATACGACTAATCAGAATATTGTGGATGGTAGTGGCAAAGATCCACGAAGAGCCAGAGCGGCAGCAGTGAATATTGTGCCGACAACTACCGGGGCGGCGGAAGCAGTAATTGCAGCTTATCCGGAGGCAAAAGGAAGATTTGCCGGGACAGCGATTCGAGTACCAGTAGTATGCGGATCGTACTCGGATTTGACTTTCAAAATGATACGAAAGACAAATGTGGAGGAAGTTAATGCAATTTTTGAAGAGGCGGCTTTGTTGCCAGAGTTGGTGGGAAAGATGAAAGTATCTTATGAACCATTGGTGTCGTCGGATATTTTGGGAAATAATGCATCGTGCGTGATTGACTCAAGGATGACAAAAGTTATTTCGGATGATATGGTGTCGATGGGAGCTTGGTACGACAATGAGTACGGATACAGTTGTCGACTGGTGGAGATGGGAATGTTTGTGAGCGAAAAGTAAGAATTGCAGATATAATAGCTTATGGGAACAATAATTCCAGCAATTTTGGAGAGTAATTTTGATATTGTAGAACAAAGAATCGAGATGGTGGCTGAGTTGACGCCGTGGGTTCAGATAGATGTAATTGATTTGGATTTTGGTGGGGGTAAAAAAACTTTTGAATTGGAATTGCTTCGGAAGTTGAGTGTGATGTACGATAAAATGCTTTTTGATATTCATCTGATGGTGAAAGAACCAAGTAATTGGATAAATAAGTGTGCTTTTGTAAATGCGTCGAGAGTAATTGGGCAAGTAGAAATGATGAGCGATAGAACAGCTTTTGTGAAGGAGGTGAAGGATTTGGGAATTGAAGCAGGAATCGCTTTTGATGTGGAAACTGAAATTGAGGAAATACCAGAGGAAACAGATGTGGTGCTGATTATGGGAAGGAAGGCGGGCTTTGGAAATATGGAATTGGATGATAATACTTACGTAAGGATTAGAAAAGCGGTGGAATATAGGGAAAGAAATAAAATGAAATATAAAATTGGGGTGGATGGTGGAATTAATACGGCTAATATTGAAAAATTAAAATCGGAAGGAGTGGAGGTGTTTTATTGTACCGGGGCAATATATAATGGAAATGTAGTTGAAAATTTAGAAAAATTAAATCAATATGCTAAATAAAGAAGAAGTAGAGAAAATGTTGGAAGTTGCAATGAAAGCTGAAGACAATGCTTTTATTTTTAAATCTAATCATGCTTATGGAGCGGCAGTACTGACTAGCGATGGAGAGATTTTTGGAGGTTGTAATGTGGATGGGGTGATTTCGTCGATGGGAATTTGTGCAGAAATGAATGCAATGAATCATGCAGCAATTCATGGAAAGTATGAGCTTAAGGCACTGTTGGTAGTAGATGAAGTTAAGTTTGTTTATCCATGCGGAGCGTGTTTGCAGTATTTGGCCCAATTTTCTCAGACTAATAATGTGGATATTGAAGTGGTATCGGCCAAAGAAAATGGTGAATATGAAGTGAAGAAATTGTCGGAATTATTGCCAAAAAAATATTTATCGAACAGTTTTTCGGAGAAATTGGCAAGTTTTAAAAATAAATGAAGAGAACAAATAAGACAATAATTAGAGTGGCCTGTTTTGGCGATGCAGCGATTAAAGAAACATCGAAAGAATTTAAAGATACATTTAAAGTGGCAAAGAAATTGGCAGAAAATGGATATATTGTGGTAAACGGCGGTGGTACAGGAGTAATGCTGGCAGCGACTTTGGGAGCGAAGGCTGGGGGTGGACGAGTAGAAACAGTAGTAATTGATCCGAAAATTAAGATGGGTAAGAATTTTAAGGAAGAGAGTAAGGAAAACAAGGAAAATTCTGACTTAAGAATTGAGATGCCAACATACGAGGAGAGATTGGCTAAGTTGGTTGAAATTGCAGATGCGTTTGTGATTTTTAAGGGAGGAACTGGAACATTGGCTGAGGTTGGATTGGTGTGGAATAAGGCAAAAATTGAATACGGGAACCACGAGCCATTGATATTTTTTGGCAAAGAATGGGAGGAAATTACAAAACTTCTGATTAAGGATTTGGATTATGAGGAAGCGGAAAAGAAAGTGTTTTCGGTGGTAACCGAGGAGGATGAGGTAGTTGCTTGCTTGAAGAGAGCGTCGATGGCAAAGAAAAAGACTAGTTGGTGGGAGAAGCTGAAGGTGCTAATTCCATAAACTTTGGCTGGGAATTGTAGTCGATTTGGTAGGGGAAAATTTCTTGAGACAGAATTTTATTTGGTGAAAGGACGAGTCTGACGGCATTGGAGTGAGAAGTTTCGTAGGACCAGGATTGGTCGAAAATAAAATTACCAAGTGAATAATAAATTGGTTTAGTCTGATACATTTCGTTGGCTTGCCAAACATGGGGGTGGTGGCCATGGATGATGTCGGCGCCGGCATCGACGAGCTGGTGGGCCAAATTCACTCTCCAAGCCTCGGGTTTGGGGAGATACTCATTGCCCCAATGAAGAGAAACAATGAGCCAGTCGACTTCAGAGTCATGTTTTTTGATATTGTCGATAATTAATTGAGGATCGAGATTGGGATTGGTGATGAAGTCGTAGGAGATGATGCCAATTTTAATATTATTTTTTTGAATTAAAGTAAAGTCGGTGTCGGCTTGATGAGAATAGACATAGGGAATTTGAAAATCGGAGAGAAAAGCTTTGGTCTGGGAAAAACCATCCTGAGAATAATTGAAAATATGGTTGTTGGCTAGGGTAAAAACCAATTTGTTTTGTTGTAGATAAGGAAGAAAACGTTCGTCGCCACAAAAGGTGAAAGTGCCAGTCTCCCCTTTTGGACAATTAGTAATTATGGGACTTTCTAAATTGGCAAAATTATAATCATTTGATTGAAGCCAATCTGAAACATGAGCAAGGCTCCAAGAAAAATCGTTTTTAGAACGAGCAGTGGAAGTAATGTGGCGACCTAAGCCTAAGTCCCCTACTAGGCCGATGGTGATAGTGGGAATTGAAGTAGGGGTGGGAGAAGGAGGAGTGCTAGTGGTGGTGGGGGTGATAAAAGACGAGGCTAAATATGAAGTGTCGGGGAGGCTGGAAAAAAGAATAATGAGGGAGAAAATGAGAAAAAGAGGGATAAGAACGAAAAGAAATCGTTTCACTGTTTAATAATAATATAAATGTTTTGATTATGCGAAAAATAAATTGGGCAAATTAGATTAGATGGGGAGAATTGATGCCGATTGGGGTAAACTAGAAATAATGAAGAAGTTATTAACGGTGGTATTGGCCTCTATTTTGCTGGGAGGATGTAGTCTGACGCCAAAGAAAGCTGGAATTGAGATAATAAGTAATACGGCAGCAAAAGTATATTTAGACGGAAGAGAGGCGGGGTCGACTCCATATAAAAACACAACACTGAAGCCTGGTGAGATTGAAGTTAGATTGGAATCGGGAGAGAGTTCGTGGTCGAGGAAAATAAATTTATTTAACTATACAAATACAGTAATTGATTGGGATTTTGGAGCGAGTGAGGAAGAGAGTGGTGGATATGTGGTGACAATGGAAAGAACAGGAGAAGTGGACAAAGCAAAACTACTGGTTAATGCGATTCCAGACAAAGCAGCAGTGACGATTGATGGGGAAATTAAGGGCTTTTCTCCGACTTCAATTAGTGATTTGGGGGAAGGTGATAGGCAAGTTAAAATATCGTTTCCAGGATATAAAAGTCTGAATCTTTTTGTGAAAGGAATTAAGGATTATCAATTGATTGTGAATGCTAAATTGGCGGTAGAAAAAAGAAGTGAAAGCATGGTACCAACAGAGGCAGTGCCAACACCAGGAGCAGCGGGAGGAAAGGTAAAAATACTGGAGACAGAAACTGGCTGGCTGAGAGTGAGAGCAGAAGCAAATTCGGCTTCGAGCGAGGTGGCAAGAGTTAATCCAGGCGAAGAGTATGAACTGATTGAAAAATCTAGTGGTTGGGTAAAAATAAATCTGGGAAGCAAACAAGGATGGGTTAGCGATGCTTATGTCGAGATAGTTGAATAGAAAAACCAAAGAAAAGCAGAACAAGACCTAGGAAGACATAGAGTTTTTGTTGACTATTTAGAAAAAGTGAAATTATACCCAAGACAAGGGTGATTAGCCAATAGAAGTAGGCGATGTTTTGCCGCGACCAACCTTGTTTGAGCAACGTATGGTGGAGGTGTTGACCATCGCTGACATAGATAGGGCGATGATCGATTAATCTTTTGATAATAACAAATGCAGCATCGAGCATGGGAATGCCCAACAAAAAGACAAGGGTGGCAAGCTTGGCACCAGAAAGAATAGCAAGGACGGAGAGGAAAAAACCAGCGAGGCTTTTGCCACTATAGCCTGGCATGATTTTTTGAGGAAAGATATTGAAAGGAAGAAAACCAAGGTAAGCACCGGAAACAGCGCCAGCCAAAATAATGACGGGCCACTGGGTGATGTCGGAGGCGAACCTTAGTCCAAGAATACCCAAGAAGATGGCTGAAATAGAAACAAAACCAGGAAGCTGACCTTCGACCCCGGCAGACCAGCCAACAATATTCATACACCAAACAATCCAGAGTACAGCCAGAAGATCGGACAAAAACCAAATAGAAAAGGAGTAACCGAAGACATTGAAATGATACTGAAGAAAGGATAGGTCGATGACACCACCGAGAGGATTTGAAAGAACAGAGATACCTATGCCTGAAGCGACGACAATAAGAGCAGTAATGATGTTGGTAATAAGCCTAAGCTTGGGACTAATATCTTTAAGATCGTCCCAAAGTCCAATAATCAGAGCTAAAAGGGCAGCCAGCAAGATACCAATTAAATGTTTGTCGACAGGAAGAAGAACGAGAGAAGCGACAAGAACACCTAAGAAAATGGGGATTCCCCCACCCCGTGGAACGGGATAGAGGGCAGTGGCATTTTTGGTTTTGGCTTGCTTTTGAATGGGATCCTCAACCCAATTTTTTTTTAGAAATATTTGGTGAGTAAATATGGTAGAAACAAGAGAAACGAAAGTGGAAAGTAGTAGAGAAGCAATGAATAATAAGGTGATATCGGACATTTTAGGTGACTATTTTGATGATATTGATAAGTGCGACGGTGGTAAGAAGGCAAAAAATTAAAGAAAAAACGAGGAGAAGTTTGGATAAAAGCTGACTCTTGCGAAGATAAAAAACTGAAAAAAGGTAATTGAGAAGCCAGACGAGAAGACAATAGAGAGGCAAGAAGAATAATCTGGAAGGAGAAGTAAGTTGATTTTCACCCCAGGGACGAGAGAAATACATGGGAACCTCCGGAGGGAGGGTGTCGTAGATAAAAAGAGTGTAAGCAAATTGAAAAATTATGAGGACAAGATTCCAACGAGAAAGATTGGCGTTGGTTTTTTCCTGCCAAAACTGACCGATAGTGGAAATAGCTAAGGAAATAGACTTGGGAAAGGGCATAAACTAGCGAAGCTGATAAATAACAATATCTTCAGAAGTCTTGACGGGTGAGTAATAATTTTTGAGAAGATAGTCGAGCTGAGGATAGGGACGATTGGACATAGGATAGACAACGATGAATTTGGGTGTCTTAGTTATTAAATTATCGTAAACTTCAGAATATTTATTGAAATCAACAATGTGGTAGGCAACAAGGAAACGGGCTGCTGGTAAACGGTCGGATAAGGGATAGACGTAGGGTTCATCCCCCCAGACAAAGATGGTGTCGGATGGGGATGAATTTTGTTTGATATAATCGGAAATTTCTTGATTGTTGTCGATACGATTGCCAAAAAAACTGGTGTATTGGGAAGATGATTTGAGGCGGAGGGCGTAGGAGTAGAAATTTTGATAATAGGAAAAGACTGGGTAGAAATAAAAGTTATATTTAACCAATGAGGCGGTAAGAATAATAAGCATAGAAAGGTAGATGAGTTTGACGCTACGAAGATGGGAGTCGAATAATAGAACCAAAATTAGGCTGAGGGACGGAAGAAGCTGAATGAGGTAGTGGGGATAGGGACGACCTGAAAGAAGAGAACCGAAAATGGCAGCGGAAAACCAGAATAAGATAAAAAGGTGCTTGTCTTTGATTATTTTTCTGAGCTTGAGATAGGTAAGAATGAGCCAAGTTAGGAGAAGTAGAACAAGTCGAAGTCCAAGGCCACCAGAGAGAGCCGAGGATGAGTGGGTGCCACTGGACCAAGAGGAAAGATAACCAAAATTATTGAGAAGAGCAGCAAAAAGAAAATTGTCGAAACTACCCTGGAGGGCATAATAAATGCCAAAAATTATGGTGGGGAAAATAAAGGCGAGGGCAAAAAAGATAATTTTAATGATGTTTTGGGATATTTTTTTGGTGTCTAAATTGAGAAGTAACCAAAGGCCAAGAAAAGCTACTTCGATGGCGACGGGAACTTTGATGGAAAAAGCGATGCCCAAAAGAAGACCCACATACAGATAGGAATAGTTTGATTTTGGCTGGAGAAAAAGAAGAACGGCAAGAATAGTGGGAAGAAGCATGAAAACCTCAGCATTGGCGATGTTACCTTCAAGCAGAGGAATTGAAGTTAGAAGAAGAAAAATGAAGAGGGCAACTTGGGATTGGTGCTGGGTGAGAAACTTTTGAGCCAGGCGATAGAAGTAATAGAGAGTGGGAATCATGACAAGAGATAAGAGAAGACGGAAACCAAAAACAGTGTTGCCGAGGGCAGCAAAATAATAGAGCAGAGGTGGTTTGTTGTCGTGAATTTGGGAGTAAAGCTTTAGGCCAGAACGGAGACCTTGACCGATGGCAAGATAGATACCTTCGTCGCCATACCAATAGGGCTCAAAAAGACTGGGTAAACGAAGAGCAACAAAGAGAATTATGATGATGAACCAGTAGTATCTTAGGAGAAATTTCTTTAATGCCTTTAATGATGTCATTGTCATTTTTATTGTAGCATTATCAGGCTTTCTTGACTGTAGTTTTGTACTCGAGACGCTTGCCAAACATGAGCCTGGTGTGGGAATGAAGCCCTGGAAGAACAGACATGGTTAGGGTAGCGATGGGCATAAAAGGCCATTGAAGAAGATTTTTGAGGGCGTTTTTGAAATTCTTCTGGCCATTTTGGGGACGAAGAAGCCAATCGAGGACGATAAGGGAGAATAAGGGAATAAGACAAAGGGTAAGAATAATGTTGGAAATTCGGGGAAGATTGTAGCCGAAAGCGGTTTGGAAAAAGGAAGGATTGAGAATGGCAGGAAGACCGGTACCGAGGGTGAGAATAAACCAGTTTGAAGACCAAATAAAGTGGGTTTCGATGAGTTTGAAAATTCGAAGGAAGCGAGTGATGAAAGGAATTTCGGTATGAATACGAGCTTGTTCAATGGCATAGGGAATGTCGACAGCACCCCAGGCATGGCGAACACATTGGTTGTAGCGATTCTTGAGAGCACCAAAGAAAGAATCGCCGCTAGGAGCATCGACAACAGTAGGCAGGAAAATTGGATTGACGGCAGCTTGGCCTTGGGTGGCAAAAAAGCTCTGAAGGAAAATGTGCCAGTCTTCGGGAATCATGTCGGGATCCCAATAGCCAGATTGGTCGATGAGCTTGTAGGAGGAAGAGTAACAAGAGTAGTTGAAGAAAAGACCATCGGGTTCTTGAATGTCGGCAATATGAATAACATTGCCTAGAGTTCCTATAATTCTGATGGGGAAAGGTACGTCGTTGATGTTGTTGTGCCAAAAGATGGGAGATTGCCAAAAACGAAGATAGCGCTTGGGGTTGGAGGCGAAGAAATATGTTAGAGCAGAAAAATACTTGGGGTTGAAAATAGTGTCGACATCACAGGAAGTTAAGGTAAGATTTTCTAATTTTAGAGTGGCTTTGGGAGAGTCGATAAAATGTTTTTTGAAATATTGAGCGGCCCAACGTTCATTGGTGTGCTTGCCGACGATTTCTCCTTCGATATTGGCAGGATGTTCGGTAAATATTAAATCGCCAAAAGTATTTTTGTATTTTTGGGAAAAATAATCGATTGTTCTTTGATTATTTTCTTTACCAGCCCTTTCTTCCTGACCGAGGACAACATGGAGTTTTTTGGTGTCGATGTCGGTTTGAGCAGCCAGAGAGCCGATGGCCATTTCGATGACTTCATTGGGTTCTTTGTAGGAAGAAATGACAATGACATGATGAATATCGCGATATTTTAACCAATCGCTTCGAAAATCATCCTGAAATTTTTGGAGCCAGTCAGTGGATTTGGCGGTTTGAATCTTAAAATAGCCCATGAAAGCAAAAATGGAAGATTTGAAAGATTTGTAAAGCCAGAAGATGAGAAAAGCGATGACAAAGTAGGCAACCAGGCGGGGGACGAGAAAAGAGCCCCAGAGTGGAAAGAGGATACTCATCCAGGCAACGAATCCGGGGATGATTTCCCAAAAACGATAAATTTTGGAGTTCTTGTTCATAGAGATGAGGTATTATACCAATAGTAGGACCAGGAAAGGAGCCTGTATACTGACTAGTAAAGGTAATAAAATGGGATTAAAAAGAGAGATATTGAGGACAATTGAATATGCAGCAAGGTATGGGCAAAAATTGACAGGGTTGCAGGTGTATAAAAGATTGCTGGGGAGAAAAAGGAGAAGGAAAACAGAGGTATTGGAATTGGCAGGATTGGAAAATAAGCAAAAGATTAAAAATCAGGAATAT
Organism: Candidatus Shapirobacteria bacterium; assembly: GCA_003250375.1. Lineage (GTDB taxonomy): Bacteria > Patescibacteriota > Microgenomatia > UBA12405 > UBA12405 > SZUA-533. Next base: position 35,250 of record QKGR01000049.1, read on the forward strand.
AAAAGAAAAATGAAGCTAGCTAAGGAGATGGTGGAAAGATTAATGAAGGAGTTTGAGGAGATTTACTTTGTGGGAGTGACAGGAAGTGTGGCGGCAGGAAAACCAGAAGCTGATGATGATATTGATTTGATGATAATTACAAAAGCAAATTGTTTGTGGAAAAGTAGACTTATAATTAGATGGTATATTTGGAAAAACAGAATTCCCCACAGAGTGTACGGAAAGGAGCAAAAAAAAGATGATTTTTGCTTTAATATGTGGCTTGATGAAGAAGGAATGTTGATTCCAAAAGGAAAAAGGAATGAAAAAAATGCAGTGGATTTGGTGCTGATGAAAAAAGTGGGGAATAAAAAAATGACATATGAAAAATTTATAATGATTAATAAATGGACAAGCAAATGGGCGGCAACACCCTACAACAGATTGGTGAAGAAAATTAAAGGTAGGATTGAATTAAATAAGAGTAAAAAGAAAGAATTTAGTTTAATAA
>QKGR01000025.1 GCA_003250375.1 Candidatus Shapirobacteria bacterium
TGAACATATTCCGTCCAACACATATACTTTGGCTTTTAATTCCATCTATTTCAATTTTCATTGTTAGTTTAAGCATTCAACTTATTTCATCCTCAAAACCCGATTATAAGCCAAACCTGAAAGCATCAATTATTTTTACACTTCATTTAGTATTTTTAAATGCCTTAGCCGAAGAGTTTTTCTTTCGTGAATTTTTACAGCCATTTTTTGCGGCCATACTAAACAATAGTATTATTTCCATACTAATTACTTCACTATTTTTTGGTTTATACCATATACCACTTTTCAAATGGACTTACTCTCAAGCGTTTATGGCATTTCTTGGGGGAATCTTTTTTGGATTAGTTTACTTATATTCAGACTCATTTTATGCGGTTTGGCTGGCACATGCTTCAGCTGATCTTGGTCTTGTTCACGAAGGTGTAATTGGATATTTTGTATGGACAAGAATTCGTCAAAATGAAATTTAGCTTTTCATACCATAACTTACTTTTTTTGCTATTATTAACAAGGGAAATTGATTATCTATTTACAGCCCCCTGAATTTAATAATGATCAATTTGCCTCTCTATCTTTCTCTCGACGACGTTTTATTAATTCCCCAGCGTTCCGACATTAATTCTCGCTCGGAAGTTGATTTATCTTGGACTAGCAACCATCTCAAATTTTCAATTCCCATTATTGCCTCCAATATGGACTGTGTCACTGGTGTTGACATGGCCATTGCCATGGTAAAACTTGGCGGACTTGCCATTCTTCCTCGCTTCGATGCTCCCGAAGTTCAAGCCCACAATATTGAAATAATTAAAAAATCAGATGTTCCTGTCGCCGCTTCCATAGGCGTCAAAGATGACGATTGGCATCGACTAGAATTACTGGTCAAGGCTGGTGTCGATCACGTAAATGTCGATGTGGCCCATGGTCATCTGTCAAAAGTCATCGAGTTTGTCGCCAACATTCGCCAAAAATATCCAAAATTATCCTTATCAGCCGGAGTCATTGGTACCTACGCTGCCGCTGTCGATCTTTTCGATGCCGGTGTCGATATTGTCCGAGTCGGTGTCGGTCCTGGTTCGGCCTGCACCACCCGTCTTCAAGCTGGTTCTGGAGTACCTCAGTTTACTGCCCTCACCGAATGTGCTCGCGCTGCCCGAAAATACGGCAAAATCGTCTGGGCCGATGGTGGTACCAAAAATAGTGGCGACATTGTCAAATGTCTTGCTGCCGGCGCTTCAGCTGTCATCAGTGGTTCTCAATTGGCTGGTACCGACGAAGCACCTGTCGAAATTATCACCAAGGATGGTAAAAAATTCAAACCATACAATGGCTCAGCCTCATTGGCCGAAAAACAACGCCAGGTCGCTAAATACTCTCTCGGTAAAGATTCATCTTATGTCAAACATGTCGAAGGAGTAGAGAAGTTAGTGCTCTACAAAGGTCCCGTTGCCCAAGTCGTCGAAAAATTAGTAGCTGGAATCAAATCGGGTTATTCCTATTCCAATGCTCGCACTACTTCTGAACTTTGGGATAATGCCCGTTTTTGCCAGGTCACTTCCATGGGTGCTCACGAAAACGCCACCCGCGACGGTTATCAAATATAATAATTATATGCCCAATCTTTTTACTGAAATACTAAAAAACCTCAAGCCTGAAGATCCAAAAAACAGTAATATGGTTGAGCACGATATTGCTCAAATAATAGGAGCTAGAGAAATTGGCAAAAAAGCTTATGATCTTCGAACTATTAGTCAAATACTTGCCATAATAAAACAAGATATTCTTCCTTCAATAAAAATACATGAAGCACATGGTATAAATTTTGATTTTACTCCACCAGTAGAAATTCCAGCCTTTATCGATGAGAAAAAATTAGGAGAAGATCCTAGAACAAACAGTGCCTGCCTTCTTATTGGTAGAAAACTTGTCGATTCCACATTGATTGGTTCAAAGCAATCCATAATCACTGAAAAAGAATTTTACGCCCAAAATGAATTAGCACATGCTCAAGGCCTATCCTTAGTCGCACCTTTATCGGTGCTGGGTGGAATATTTTTTCAAATTTTCGATCAGTATGAAAGCATTGGTGCGGTGGTAAACGGAAAAGCTTCCAATTTAATCCGAGTAATTACTTTAAATGATATATCCCTTAGTATTAACCTGGTACGTCCCGTTTTGGAATCTGATCCACAGGCAAGTCATAATGTTAGCCTAATGGAAATTGATAGCTGGAGATTGTCAAATTTAGGTGCCTTGGGACTTGAATTAAAAGAAAACCCTCCCGCAAAAGAACTCTTCTCTGATGTATTGAGCGACATAGTCCTTGATAAAATATTTTAAATCTTTCTACACACAATTGCCATAAACATCGGGATTTCTCTTCTAGCTGTGTTTTCTGCCTCAGCCATAGTCCCTGTTGATTTTTTATCCGACACCCATTCTTCTATTTTCTCAATCATCATTCCTGATTTCTGAATTTCTTCAGTATATTTCGACAATGGTTTATGAAAAGTCCAGGTCTCTTCAGAATCATCTTTACCAGGATTAGTCACAATTGGCACTTTCAACTCTGACATATACTTCATTACCCACCGATATTGGATTCTTTTTACTTGATCCGTCAGCCAACCACTTTGTTTGGGGATTCGAAAATACGGATGGTTCAGCACTATCACCAATTTTCCTCCATCCCTAAGCCTGCTTCCAGCATTTTGAATTGCTCCCAAGCTATCGGCCATATTCTGCAGTGCCAAGACAATTGCCGCCTTATCAAAATCATCCTTATCTATCGGTAATTTTTTAGTCGCATCTGCCACTTTATACGCATGTTTATCCGATCTGTCCATCTTTTTAGCAAACTCAACCAGGCTAGGGGAGACGTCGATTCCCACATAGTCGCTTTTCTCACTTATCGCTCTTCCCAAAATTCCTTGACCACAACCCAAATCCAACAAAGATTCATTTTCTTTCAGCTCCAACAATCCAATAATTTTTGGAATTACCACCTTCTGATGATAGTATTGGCCTTCTTCGCCAACGATTTGATTGTACCAATTGCTCGAATTTTCCCATGAAGTATCGGTCATTACCGATTTTATCATCTACAGCCTACTTTCCACATCCTCCCAGTTGACCACCTTCCACCAGGATTCAACATATTTTCCCCTATCATTCATATAATCAAGATAATACGCGTGTTCCCACACATCCAAAACTAGTAGGGGAGTCGCTCCATTAATCCCAAGCAAATTATGTTTTTCCAATTGGCCTACTTCCAATCCTTCTTCAGTTTTCCAAAGCACTGCCCAGCCCGAACCTTCAACTTGTTTGGCTGCATCGCTAAATTCTTTTTTAAACGCCTCGAAGCTTCCAAACGACATCTTTAGTTTTTCTACCAGTCCGCTTGATGGCATATTATTCTCAGAATAAGGTCGCATATTTTGCCAAAAAAGCTCGTGAAGTTTTGCGCCATTATAGTTAAAACTAAAATCTCTCATCACTCCTTTAACATCAATTTCCAATTCACCATTTCTATATTTTTCTAATTTTTCTGCTGCCGCATTGGCTCCATTCACGTAGGCTAGGTGATGCTTATCGTGGTGCAATTCCATAATTTTCGACGATATCACTGGTTCAAGTGCATTATAACCGTAGGGCAATTCAGGTAGTACTAATTTATTCATATATTCCTTAATTTAAAATATTAATCATCAAACTACTACTAGTATAGTATTAGTTAGATTTCATCGTCAAGACTTTAACTTCAGAAAAATTACTTGTTAAATTATCCAGTCTGGACGACAAGCCAGAATTATTTCTCATTACATTAATCGTCGCAAAGCCAAAAATTGTCAACATAATCATCAGCATCGACATCGACCTAAAACCAGGCCATTGCTTGCCGCTACCCATACTAATTAACTCTTTCTTTAGCCCAATTTTCAACCAAGTTGCCGATGACATCATTAGTACCAAATACCACCACATCTCTTTTGTATTAATTGGCGAACTATTTCCCGTTCCACTACTCACACCCAACACCTGAGCTTCCACTTGGCCAGTAGTCGCTTTGCTAATTCTTCCCATAATTCCCCGAACTCGAACTCCAAAGCTTGTCGTTGCCTGATTTGAAGAATATTGGCTTCCGACCATGTTTTCGCCCACAATCATCGACACCGAATGGTATTGTCCGCTTTTACTAAAGAAATCTCTTGGCATTTGCAATCCAAAGCGAATCAAACTCTTTTCTTTGGCCTTAATTTGTCCCAAATCAATTGCCGTCCCAAATACAACATTTCCATTATCATCCACAATATCGTGGTACAGCACATTATTTTGCGACGCCGTATCATTTGTATTCTCCAAACTAACTTCAAATGTCACCGTATCGTCCGTGTATACATATTGATTTACATTATTTTTTGCCTCTATTTTTACTACCGGAGTTGTGTCGTTATAACTGTCGCCACTTCCTTCATTTTCATTTTTTCCTTCGATATTCCTAATTTTTACCCATGTTACTGTCTTATTGTTGCTCGAGTCCAAATCCGGGTCGGCCAAATAAATTTCTGTATCAAAGGATTTTTCCACATCATTATCAATCGCATATGCTTTACTGATTAATTTTCTCAATGCTATTTGCTGATTCTCGTTTGCAGTATCGACCCTCACGTCCACAAAACCACCCTCACCCATTCCCACATCACCCACTTTCCAGGCAATCTTACTTTTTCCTCCAATCTTCAAACCATCCGGCAAATTTACTTCAATTACTACTCCTTTTGCCGCATCATAACCTACGTTTTTATACTTAATTCTAAAATTGCCCGATTCATCTAATTTATCCACACTCACCGTCATATCCGGATAGGCAAATATCAAATTCCCCTGCCAATTATCCAAAATATTTATCAATCCAAAGAAGCTATTGCTGTTTCTAAAAGTCATCCCCACTAAATTAAAAATATTCGCCATCGCAATTGCATTTCCCGACCTAATCAAAGCATCAGAGCTCGTCGACACCGAATTTCCACCTGAATTCGCCGTAATCTTTACATTACTAGTCGACCAATTTACCAAGCTATTCGAACTCGCCGCACCCTCGTTACTTCCCACGCTGTATGCACTTGCCAACACCGTTTGATAATCACTATCGCTAATTCCGCTGTTGCCAGTTTGCCAACCCCACACACTACCGTTCCATTGTCCAAGCTTATTAATAACCACCTGATAACTATTTCCATCAACCACTCCGCCAATTACAATTTGGTTGTTAATAATACTCACCGAATTTCCTGTAGTCAAAGTACTACCAGTCGCACTTTCCACCGAATTTGCACCACTGTTCGTCACCACACTAATTTGATTTGCTACCACCACACTTCCATTGTTTTGGCTTTGTGAACTCACCTGGCTCAATCTCTGGCTCGTAGCTACCGCATCTGGTCTTGGCAAAATAATATTTCCACTAAAACTATCTGTTATGTTGATTATCGAAATTTGATATTTAGACGAAATTAA
>QKGR01000036.1 GCA_003250375.1 Candidatus Shapirobacteria bacterium
AAAATTATAAATTAAAAATTAAATCTATGCCTTTTAGTATCAATCTCGCCATCATCACCGGCAATGTTACCCGCGATCCCGAACTTCGCTATACTCCTTCAGGTACTGCAGTTTGTAGTTTTGGTGTTGCCACCAATTATTCCGTTCGCAAAAACGACGAATGGACCGATGTCCCCACTTTTCACAACATTGTAGTTTGGGGCAAGCAAGGTGAGTATCTTTCCAACACTCTCAAGAAGGGTATGAAAGTTTCCCTCCAAGGTCGCATCGACAATCGCAGCTACGATGCCAAAGATGGCACCAAGCGCTACATTAGCGAAATTATCGCCGACACTGTTATTCCTTTCACCGACAAACGTTCTCCTTCCGATTCCTATGGTGATTCTCAAGCTTCAGCTTCGGCCGCCTCCCAAACTTCAAAACCAAGTACTTCCGCTCCCGCCGACGACGAAGACAAAGTCGACGACATCATCATCCCCGATGAAATGCCTTTTTAATTAAAATATTAAAAAACCATGCCAATCACTCTCAAACGCACTCGAAAAGTTGAAGAAATTATGGAAATTGTCGAAAAACTAGGTGATTTTTTCGACGAGGACGCCTACGATGAACTCGAAGAAGAAATCGAAGAAGACGAAACATTCGGTGCTTTCGATGAGTCTGGCAAAATGCTGGGTTTTATTATCTTTTGTCCTCTCAATCCCCAGGTACTCGAAATCACCTGGATGGCTGTCCGCAAAGATTGTCAGGGGCAGGGGATTGGTCGCCAACTAATAAACTTTGGCATTGAAAAATTAAACCAAAATAAAAAATACAAAATCTGTATGGCCAAAACCATCGGCGAAGGGGATCGTCAACGTTCTTTTGCTGCCACCCGCGCTTTCTATCTTCGCAACAATTTCATCGCTCTCGAATCGGTCAAACCCTATCCAGGTTGGCACAAGGACAAATATGTCCAAACTTTCGTCAAATGCCTTGAGCACTAGAAATCAATTCTTCGTATCATACCTAAATCAATCAAAGCCACGCCCCTTTCTGAATTTATCGCATTACCAACAGCATAATAATCTTCCATTATTAATCTATGGGGAAACAAAATTCTGTTTATACTTGAAGGGTTAGCATGTTCACCTTCGACGTATGGTTGGCAGATTACGCTCAGTTTTTTATGTGCCTCATATACGATTGGAGATAGGGCTAATTCAGCGAAATTTTGACAATTTGAATCCTTCAATAAACCATTGCCATTCATTTGTCTTTGTATAACTCTTTGCCATATATTCATTTCTTTAGGAATTTTTACTACTACTCGTGGCTCAATATTAATTATGAATTTTATAGTTTCTGCTCCTCTCCTAATAATAGATACCTCATCATCGCCTTTAATAAGTCCTTCACCTCCGTACGAAAATGATCTCAATAAAATTTCCAAATCATGATTACACAGATATTTTTTCAGTATAAACTCAACTGATTCCTCAGCCAAGTCAGGGGATAATTTTTCAAATAAAGGCATTTGCCTATATTACCACCAAATACATCTATTATCTAGTTAGATTAAGTCAAATCCGAAAAGTCTCTTAGTTCATGCCACTTAGCTCTCATTTTCTTTGGGTCGCTCTCGCTTGAAAACTTATTATATTGCGAATGAGCATTACTAATTCTTCGATAATATTTAATTGGGCACCAGTACCTTTCGGTCCTCCCTCCCACCTCAGAGCTATATCGCACCAAATTATTCACATAACTGCAATACATACAGTTGATTTTTTCCCAAGGATTCAGCCAAGATAATAGCTTTCTGTCGTATATAAAATATTCTTTGTAATTAACTAGGGGAATTCCGTATAGTCTAAAACAAATCTGGTGATAAAACTCCAATCCCGCATGCCAAATTACCGCCGGAATTATCATTCCATAAATAAATGGAGCGCTCACCAAGTATCTCCAATGCAAAGAAATTCGTACCATTTTTCCATGTTTTTTCCATAGTGAAATATATTCTCTTGGTACTCGAATTCTTCGAATGAATTTCTTTTCCTTCATCAACTGATTCAGTTTTTCCTCAAAAGCCAATTTGGCTTCTTCCTGAAGACTTCTTATTTTTTCCAAATCTAATTGTCTATTTTTTATAAATTCATTGATTTCCTGATTCATGTGTCTATCTTATCAAATTGCTGTTCCAAAATTTCAGTTTTCCTCAAATTTGTATTATCATTAATTAATGAACAAATTATTATTCCTATTAGCTTTATTTTTATTTTTCCCCCATCCTTCCCACGCTGCCACACAATCAAAGATTAAAGATGCTCAGGGCAACATTATGGGTACTGTTTCTTCTTACCAAAAAGATGGGTATTTCTACACCGACTACGATTTCGATGAGCCCTACGACTGCAAACTAAAATCCATCACCACCAGTTATAACAACACTGTCCGCACCTATACTTCTACTTCTACCAACGGCAACACTCTCGATTCCGATCTTGGCACTTACATCGCGCCTCGCGATGCCGTCCTCGCCTTCAGGCTCGCCAGGACTTCCGCTCTCCAATCCAAATTTAGTTCCACCCTAAAATTCAATTGTGATTCCGGCACTCTTACTGCATCCGTCAACAAAACCCAACCCACCATCACCCCTACCCGACGTCCCACTTCAACTCCCACTCCGGTTCGCTATCGATCTACTCGTACTTCTACTCGTCGTCAAAACAATAATTTTCCTTGGTACCGACGCTTTTTTCCCACCCCTACCTCATCTTTCATCCACTACGACGATGATAACGATTTCCACCACTGCCATGGGATGGATTAGTCTACTTTCCTAACTCTCTCCTAATAGCAGCCTTTTCTTCATTATATCTTCTTTCCAATTCATCGATGTAGGGGAAAACTTCATGCATCTGGTTTATCTTTTGTCATGCAAAAAAAATTCAGTTTCAGTATCATTACTAAGTTCTGCAAACAAAAGATAGTTTGTTAGTTTATGTAAGTGATCCAATCTTTCCTCATCTGAGGGTAGTGTTTTCGACGAAATCTCCCAATTCAATCGGTCATCATCTCTTTCCATTGTTTAATTATACAAAGACTAATCAAAAACTATCCATTTGCTTCGTTTTTCACATTTCTACCATGTTCAACACCTAGTTGAAGCAATAAAACTGCAAAACTAACTTCACCAGATTGTAAAAAAATAGTTGATAAAATAGCTCTATCTTCATCACTAACCAATTCAGCGGCACTAATACTTCTTCCCATTACAGCATTAATACCAGTTAATAAGGTGTTTGGATCGGATAATAATCTAATGGCAATTGGCTCTAACTGCTCAAGAGATGCGTTTCTTGGCAGGCCATAGCTTTCGTATAAGTCTTGAATTCGCTCATCTGTTATTTCTCTTGGTTTTGAAAAACCTGACTCTCTATCAATATCTTTCATAAATATAACAAATTATAACACTATTCAATAAAATCATTTAGTAAACAAATTATATTAGCATTGAATATAATTGAGATAATTACTCAGTATGAAGCTTCGAATACTAACCCAAAACTGCTTTGAATCTCCATTATCAACAAATCGACATCTTAGACTAAATATTCTAGTTGATAGTATTATTTCGCAAAATCCCGATATAGTTTTCCTCCAGGAAATCATTTTTTCAAAAACAGCCCATCGGATTTCCAAAATATTTAATCAACAGGGGTACTCTACATATTTCAGCCCAGGCTCAATTCTCAATAGGGGAGGGTTGTTCACTGCTTCTAAGTTACCTTTTCAAAATTTCAAATTTATTCCCTACCAAAATCAAGGCCAAATTTTATCACTTCAACTTACAGACAGAACTATCCAAAAAGCTTTTCAAAGCTTTACGCTAAAACTTGGCCTTCAAGAAATTAATCTAATCAATACCCATCTGCTCAGTGTTTATCGAAATTCAGATTCAGAAACATCGCAACTTAATTCTCAATTATCAGAACTGATAGTACAGATTTCAAATCTTGAAAACCTAATCTTGTCCGGCGACCTCAACTTCTCTCCCGACTCAAAATTTTACGAACAATTAATTAACCAATGCCATCTTTCCGATTCTTCCAATCAAGATGACTTAATTACTGTCTCTCCCAAGAACACCAACCGCTCTGGTTTTTACAAAAACAGTCAGAACGAAAAACTCGACTACACCCTTGTTTCTCACTCTCTTTCAAAAAACATTTCCTCAAAACTAATTTTCGATAAGCCATATCAAATTGGCAACAAAAAACAGCATCTTTCCGACCATTTTGGACTACTGACAAACATAGCGCTATAATCCACATATGTCAGGTCCCGAGCACTATAGCTTTGGTGAGAAGTATTTTAAATGGAGTAGAAGCAATCCACCTCCGGAAATTTGGCTGAAAGTCGAAAATCCAGCCATGACAAGCGGGATCAACGAGGCAATGTTGTACTTACCACAGACATCTGTTGAAGATGCCCGTGTTCTTGATGTCGGTGTTGGCGGAGCCAAAGTTGTCGATTTATTACTACAAAGTGGCTTTTCTCCAAAAAATATTACCGGAATCGACATAAGTCCAACAATCATTTCTTTAGCCAAGAAACTAGGTCAAGGAGCCAACTATTGCGTAGCCGACATTACCAATCCAAAAATTACCAAAAAACTATCACAAGAAGCTCCATTCGATTTAATAACTTGCAGTATGGTTTTCAACCATCTCACCGATTCTCAGCTTATTTTCGCGCTTTCCAATATCTTTAATTTACTTGTCGACAGAGGCTCTCTAGTAGCCTTAGTCCCGTACCCAAAAAAATCAAAACGAAGCGACCTAATAGATGCTAACGATGGTTATGTATTATGCAATGACATTGCACCCTGGGGAGACATAGTTCAATATCACCATAGAAATTTTGCTCAATACTTTGAGACAATCGAAATGTCTGGCTTTATTCCTCATTTTCAATCTTTTTGCCGACCAAACTCTCCAGTAGAGACTACGAATAGATTGCTTATTGTTGCAAGGAAAGATGTTCAGTTCAAAAATTCTTTAATAAATCACAATCTCGGACCCGAACTCATCAATCGCCATAACTACAGTAGATAAAATACCCAGACATACTCAAATAGCAGAAATTGTTATACTAAACACTATGACGAAAGATAGGTTAAACGTTGGTTTTATCGGTTGTGGAAGAATTGCCTCGCTTCATCGATTGGGATATTTAAACAACCCTCAAGCCAAACTAGTAGCCATAAGCTCGCCAGATAAAAGTGAATTAACAAAAATATCACGAGAATGGAATATTTCCGCCGCATATTCTGATTACCATGAGTTGTTGTTAAATCCGGAAATAGATATTGTCGAGATTCTCACGCCTCATAATAGCCATTTTCAAATTGCCAAAGATGCTGCTCTTTTAAAAAAACATATCAGTTTACAAAAAGTACCCGTAATGACTCTAAGCGAGTACGACGAATTGCTTAAAATTATCAAACAAAATAAAGTTCAATTTAGAGTCTTTGAAAATTTTCGATTTCACAAACCATATCAAAGAGCTTTAGAATTAGTTAATAGCGGAAGAATGGGCAAGGTTAAAACGGTTAATCAAAGAATGTGGGTGAGTTACAAAACTCGTAAAGAATGGACATATAATCTAAAGACACTTGCCTGGAGAATGAAAGAATCTGCAAATTACGCATCGCCAACAATATTTGATGATGGCTTCCACAAACATAGCATAGCTCACTTATTTCTTCCACAGATAACCAGTTTAAAAGTGTGGAGCTCAAAAGCAAACTATAAAGGTTTAATTCCCCTTGACGTACCAAGCATAGTTATCTACGAAACCAAACATAAAGACACTTATGGTTCATGGAATGTCTCAGTCTATCCAAGCTTGCCTATAAAATCCAACTATTACACCTGTGACGAGTTGCTAGAAATTACATTAGAACGAGGAGTAATAATTGTATCCGGATGCACCGGAGACATGCTAAAAAAAGGTGTAGATTGGATGGATGAAAATGGTGAGTGGCACCGCGAAAAAATTACAGATTCCGACTGGAAATTTTCATTTATCAACTCAACTAAGAATTTTATTGACGCAATTTTATTAGATAAAAAGACGAGCCTAAATGAGCAAGAAACAAGAGATGTTCTAAAAATTACCTTAGCTGCAGTAAAAAGTTTGAAAAACGACGGTGTAAGTGTCAGCACTGCCGATAGCGAAATTAGATTAGTCCACCCATAAAAATCCAGGAACAGTTCACGACAACTCGATTTAATACTTGTGACCCCACGGGGAATCGAACCCCGGTTATTTGGATGAGAACCAAATGTCCTAACCGCTAGACGATAGGGCCGAATTGTAAACTACGCTCAATAAACCTCAGACTAGAACCAATGTCCTAGCCGCTAGCTCCGTCCGTGAGCGTCAGCGAAGCGGAACGATAGGGCCGAATTGTAAACTACGCTCAATAAACCTCAGACTAGAACCAATGTCCTAGCCGCTAGCTCCGTCCGTGAGCGTCAGCGAAGCAAAAACGTTGGGCCGTCACAAAGACCCTGGAATGATACCAAAAATATGTTCGTTTCTCAATTGCTATTGCTTTAATGTACAATAGTTTTAGGCATGTCACGAAAAACCAACTTATTCAAGCTTTGGACCATCGCTATCCTCTCAACTCTCCTTGTTTGGTCCCTCTTTGCCTTCGATCTTCCCTCACGCCTAGGTTTTCCCGATTCTTCCATGGAGACCATCTTTGCCAACTACGACGGCCCCAACTACCTCATCATTTCCAAATGCCTCTACGACACCAATTGCATTCGTTTCAACTACTCCCTCCCGCTCCCTCTCGAGTACTACCCAGCCCACTTACCTGGCTATCCTCTTCTAATTAGTCTCTTGAATCAATTTATCTCCGGTCCTTGGGCCATGCTTATGGCCACTCTCCTTGGCACTCTTGCCATGATCACATTTTTCTATCTTCTGGCCGAATCGCTTTTTAATTCCAAAAAAGCCTTCTATCTTTCCCTAATTCTCCTTTTCTTCCCCAGCCGCCTGTTCACTCTCCGTCTTGTCGGTGCTCCCGAAACTTGGTTCTTGGCCACCATTCTTGCTTCCATCTTCTTCTTCCGCCAAAAAAAGATGCTACCCGCCGCCATTTTTGCTGCTCTGACTCAATCGCTCAAAAGCCCCGGCATTCTTTTATTTGCCGCTTATGGAATCGTAGCAATTCTCGAAACTCTCAAAACAAAATCTTTTATATCATTTCTCAAATTCTGGCCTTTCGTCCTAGTCCCTGTCGTAGTCCTCTCAATTTTCAGCCTCTACTCAATCCAACTCCACGATTTCTGGGCCTATTTTCATAGTGGCGACAATTTCCATCTCAATCCCTTGCCCTACACCGTTTTTATTAGCAATCAATCCTGGATCAACTCTATTTGGCTCGAGGAAATAATCTATATTTTTATTATTTCTCTTTTTTCCCTCTTTTCTCTTTTCCAAAAATACAAAAAAGACATTCTCTTTATCTTTCCATTAGTTTTTGCTTTAGCCACTCTTTTTGTCGCCCATCGCGACATCTCTCGCTATATTTCACCTGTCTATCCCTTTATTCTAATTGCCTTCGAACCACTCCTAACTAGTAAAAAATCCCTCTTTATTTTCCTCGTCCTCCTTCCGGCTGTCATACTTTACGCTATTAATTTTATAATCGGCAACACCGCCCCCATCGCCGATTGGGGACCTTATTACTAAACTCATGTTCAATTACGTCTTCGATCCTGCCATCAAAACCCACGTCGACAACTACATGTCCCTGCTTTCCACTGGCAAAGACATCGACATCGAAAAATTCATCGCCTCCTTTTCCGCCTTCAATTCCATGATTCATCCCACTAGCGAAGCCCTCGATTTGGACGCTTTCGGCTTTGCCGTCGCCCGTCTACCCGATTCTGTTTTCAATCTTTCCAAGCTCATCATGGTCCAAAGTTACGAGGACATCAAAACTCTAGGCTTCGACGTCACCCAATGGAAAAAAGTAATTTCTCCAGGTCGTCGTCGCCTCACTTTCGTCAACCCCTCCGGCAACACCATTGCATCCTTGCTATCCTCCGAATCCGACATTCACGATCTTCTCAATTGTGTCATTTCTTTCTACATTGAGCGCAAAAAAATTGGCCAACTCATCAACAAGAACTACAAGAAATTTTCTCAGGACTACGACATGTCGATTTTTGGACTCGACGAAGCTGGCATCAAAAAACTCATCAACATTCTTGGTCCCGACTACAAACAAAAACTATCCCTCTGTGCCTTCAACAATCCTCTTCTAGTTCGCATGTATGGCCGAGCCACTCCTCTCTACCAAATCAATGCCGCCGCCTGGATGAACAATCTCATCAATCATTCCCTCATTCTTGGCCTCACCCAATCTCCCGTCTATTTTGTTTCCTCCAACTCCCACAGCTTAGTCAACATTATTAGCGGCTTTATAAATTCCAAACAAAATTACATTTTTGATTTTGCCAGCAAACAAAGCACCAAGCTCTACGAACAATGGTTCGAAGTTAAGCGCAAAAACAATCTCTCCCAAATCAACGATTTCTTGTACTACGTTTCCAATTCCTTTCTCAAGGCCTACCCCGATTTTATCCAAGAAAAAAAACTCTACGAAATGTCCTTGGGCATTGTCTCCATCGATTCCGCCGATGCCTTCCAGTCCAACACCCAGCTAATTCCTGTCAAATCTATTATCACTTCCAAAAATCCCGACACCAATCTTCAAATCTCCAACCCCGATATTCTTGCTCGTTCCGATGCCTACATTCTCAATATTGAGTATCCTCTTGGCTACGCTGCCTACTATCTTCTCAATCAAATTTTCCAAACTTTTTTAAATCTTCGTTCCATCTACATTATGGGCAAAGCTGCCATTCTTAGTGGTAAAGTCGGCGACATCCAAATTCCTTCGGCTGTCTACGACGAAATTAGCGGCAATTCTTATTCTTTCAATAATGTTTTCAATTCCCAATTTAATTTCAAAACTTACATTAGCAATATTTACACCAACCAAAAAGAAGCCTGTGTTTACGACACTTATTTGGAAAGCAAATTCACTATCGATCAGTACCAAGCCAATCAGATGAATGTAATCGAAATGGAGAATGGCCCTTTTCTCAAATCCATCACCGAAAAATTCCTTCTCCATGGCGCCGAAGCCTCGACCAATACCAGCTACGAACTTAGCTCTTTGCCCATGGAAGTCGGCATCATCAACTACGCCTCGGACAATCCGCTGGTTCAGAATCTCACCCAAGAATCCACCTCGCTTCAAGGCGTCGAGCCAGTCTACCTTGCCTCCTTGGCCGCCCTCCAGCGCATCGTCGATCAGGAAATCTCACGACTTTCTTAGCCTACTAATCTTATACTTCCCTCCTTCCTCTTCCACCACTCCGCTCAAACTCAAATTTGTCAACTCAATACTAATCTCCCACACTTCTCGCTTTGTAATTTCGTGTAACTCATCGATCGTCATCTCCTCATTTCCCATCGCTTTCAAAATTTCCATACTCTTATCACCAAAAAACTCCAGTTGCTCCACTTTCTCTTCATTATTATCCAAATTAATTTCTGCCAATATCTTTGCCTTAGCTTCGCCAATCAGCATATTACAACCCTGGCTGGTAGGGGAGTATATGCTCCCCGGCACTGCAAATACCTTTTTGTGCAATTTGTAGGCTAAATTTGCCGTAATTAAGCTCCCCGATTTTCTTCCTGCCTCAATCACATACACCTCATTTGCCAAACCGGCCACGATTCGATTTCGTTGAGGAAAACTCCACAAACACGGCTTAAAATCTGCCTCATATTCTGAAATAATCAACCCACCCGTCTCCAGAATTTGTCTGTACAATTCCAAATTTTCCGTCGGGTACAATTCATCCAATCCACCTCCCAGCACCGCCACCGTCCTACCTCCGTATTTAATCGTATTTTTGTGAGCCTCAGTATCTATCCCATACATAAATCCCGAAATTACCGTTGTTTTCCTACCAACCAAATTTGCTACAACCTCCTCACACACCTCCATACCATACTTTGTCATTCGTCTACTACCAATCACTGCCGCCGACCTATCGAATATCGATTCATCCCAATTTCCCCGATAATACAATTTCTCAATCTTTGGACTAATTTTCTTCAATTTGTTTGGGAACAACTCATCCTCTCTATTAATCTCAAAAATTGGCCATTCATCCCTAATCTCCTTTGCTACTTTCATTAGAATACTCCCCGGTAATGCCTAACATTTTTCGCTTCCAAATTTGCATTACTGTTTATACACACGACGTCAATCCGATATTTCTTAAATTTCTGCCCCACATCCGGCCTCAGACTCAAAAACGCCGTCGCCACTCTCATCACCCGATTCAATTTTCCCCTGCTCACCATTTCTTCCGGACTGCCCCAATCATCTGAAGTTTTTAGTTTTACTTCCACAAACACCAACTCATTTTTATCTATCATCACCAAATCAATCTCACCCATATAATTAATATGATTTGTCTCCACCAATTCAAATCCTTTCTCCTCCAGATATTTTCGAGCTATTCCCTCACCACCCCTACCTTTTACAAAATTAAACTGTTTCATTGGCCTCGTCCCTAATTCTATATTGCAACGCCTCAGCCACATTGGCTTGCCCAATTTCAATTTCGTTGGACAAATCAGCTATCGTTTGGGATAACTTAATTATTCTAAAATACGATCTGGTCGAAAATCTAAATTTATCCATCGCCCTTCTCAAAAGCAAAGTTGCTTCCGGCGACATTTTTACTACTTCCTTAATATGTTTATTCTTCATTTCTGCATTACATTCCAATCCAAACTTTTTTAGACGATTTTTCTGTTTTTGTCTGCATGCTTCAACCCTAATTCGTATCGATTCCGATTTCTCATACACTTTCTTATTTTCAAATATTTCCTTACTTTCAATAGTTGGCACCACTACATGCATATCAATTCTGTCCATCACTGGCCCCGACAATTTCTTCTTATAATTTTGAATTCCATGCACGCTACACTTACAACTATGCTTCGGATCGCCCAAAAATCCGCACGGAGAAGGATTGGCTGCTGCCACCAACATAAATTGCGATGGAAAAGTCACCTTGCCGCTGGCTCTGGAAATTGCCACTCTTCCATCCTCAATCGGCTGTCTTAGTGCCTCCAGAGTCGATCTTCCAAATTCCGGAAACTCATCCAAGAACAGTACTCCTCTATGGGCCAATGTTACCTCTCCAGGCTTTGGATTGCTGCCTCCACCAATCATTCCTACCTGCGAAATTGTATGATGCGGATTTCTAAAGGCTCGATTGCGCACCAGTGATCCACCCGGGGGAATATTCCCGGTAATTGAAAAAATCTTGGTCACTTCCATACTTTCGTCTTCCGACAACATTGGCAGTATTCCAGGCAAAGCTCTCGACAGCATGGTTTTCCCCGATCCGGGTGGCCCCATCAAAAACAAATTGTGTCCGCCCGCTGCCGCAATTTCCATCGCCCTTTTGGCCTGATCTTGTCCATACACTTCCCCAAAATCAAATTCAATTTCCGAATTATTTAGAATATTTGACGCTTCCACTGACTTCAGAGGACTAATTAATTTTTCTTTTCTCAAATGTTTAATTATCGATGTTAGGTCGTCTACAGGAAAAATATTTATATCAGGAATTACACAAGCCTCGTTGGCGCTCATTCTTGGTACAAAAATATTCTTCACTCCGTTCTCCTTTGCCAAAATCCCCAGCAAAAACACTCCTTTTGTATGCCTCAACTTTCCGTCCAAAGATAATTCACCAAAAAAATATGACTTTTCCTCCGGCAAGGATACTTCTCCCATACTTGCCAGTATTCCCACCGCAATTGGCAAATCGTACGAGGATCCATCTTTTTGCAAATCCGCCGGAGCCAAATTTATTGTAATTTTAGCCAATGGAAAATCAATATCGCTATTAATCAGCGCCGTTTTTACCCTCTCTTTTATTTCTTCGTTCGATTTTCCCGTCATTCCCACAATACTAATCCCCGGGAATCCCTTTTCGGCAATATTTACCTCAACATCGACTTCAATACTCTCCAATCCATAATTCGCCGCGCTGTTTACTTTCGACAACATTAAATAAATGTAACATATCTCACATTAATTCTTAATGGTCAAACCTTCTTTTTAGTTCAGGGTATTTTTTCAAAACCGCTTTTCTTACCTCAATAGCATGCATAGATTCTGGATCTACTTTTACATAATTACCATCTTCAAATCTTGTAAGTATTTCTCCTGACCCTGTCAAAATTGACTGACCACCATTCTTCCAATACGATGTCACCGCAGCACCTTTACCAGTTTCCTTATGGACTGAAATAATTTCACCCATTCTAAATATACATAATACACCTATTTGTTGTTGATCACATCCAAATAAAACCCAAAACAATATTGTATAATCAAATAATGTCTTTTTCTCTTAATTCTCCATTTCAGCCATCTGGCGATCAGCCCCAAGCTATCGACAAACTCGTCTCCAATCTCGATGCTGGAGTCGACAAACAAGTGCTCATGGGAGTCACCGGTTCTGGTAAAACCTACACCATCGCCAATGTTATTGCCAAGACAAATTTACCCACCCTCATCATCTCTCACAACAAAACTTTAGCCGGTCAGCTCTACCAAGAATTCAAAGAATTATTCCCCCAAAACAAAGTTTCATATTTTGTTTCATACTACGACTACTATCAGCCCGAAGCCTACATCCCCTCCACCGACACCTACATTGCCAAAGAAGTCGAAATCAACGATCTAATCGACAAGCTCCGCCTCGAAGCCACCTCCAACCTCTTTTCCGGTCCCGACAACATCACCATCGCCTCAGTCAGCTGCATCTACAACATCGGCGACCCTGTCGAATTCGGCAGCAAAACCATCCGTTTCGACATTGGCCAAGAATGGAATCGTCGCCAACTCATGGAGCAGCTAATTTCTCTCTTCTACGCCCGCTCCGAAGTCGAATTCAAACGCGGCACTTTTCGGGTCCGAGGAGAGCTGGTCGAAATTTGGCCAGCCTATCAGGATTGGATTCTAGTTCTCGAATTCGAAGGCTTCAATATTTCCAAAATTACCCTCCGCCATCCCTTTTCTGGCCATGAAACCGAAGAAAAATCATTTGTCCTCTATCCCGCCAAACAATACGTCTCCGGCGCCGGTCCCGACAAAAAAGAAATCTATCAGAAAATAAAAAACGACATGGAGCTTCAGGCTGACATGTTCAAATCCCAGGGCAAAATCCTCGAAGCCAATCGCATCCGTCAACGAGTCGAGTACGATTTGGAAATGCTCCAGGAAGTTGGCTACATCAATGGCATCGAGAATTATTCTATCTATTTCGAACACAATCGACGTCCTGGCGATCCTCCCTACACCCTCATCGATTATTATAATCACCTATACCACGGTAATTTCCTTTGTATCATCGACGAGTCCCATGTCACTGTTCCTCAAATTGGAGGCATGTTCGCCGGCGATTTGGCTCGCAAAAAAACCTTGGTCGATTTTGGTTTCCGACTTCCATCTGCCTACGACAACCGTCCCCTCAAATATGATGAATTTTATGCCCGCACTCCCAAAGTTATTTATGTCTCCGCCACCCCTTCCGATTATGAAATCGATCAAGCCAGTCGCTCAATCGCTTCATCCACAGTCAGTTCGACTCATGATTCGAGCACCCAAAATTCAGACTATATGAATCTCCCCGGTGTTGTCGAGCAGCTCATTCGCCCCACCGGTCTTGTCGATCCTCCTATCACCACCAAGCCTACCAATGGCCAAATTCCCGATTTACTAAATCAAATCAAAGCAAAAATAGAACTTGGCCAGCGCACTCTCATCGTCACTCTCACCAAGCGCATGGCCGAAGAGCTCTCCAGCTATCTTTCCGACATCAACAACACCAAAACTCCAATTAAAGTTGCCTACCTCCATGCCGACATCAACACTCTCGAGCGCTCCGAAATTCTCGACAATCTTCGCAATGGAAATTACGATGTCTTAGTCGGTGTCAATCTTCTTCGCGAAGGCCTCGATCTTCCCGAAGTTTCCTTGGTAGCTATTCTCGATGCCGACCAGCAGGGCTTCCTTCGTTCCCGATCCTCCCTCATTCAAATCATGGGCCGAGCCTCCCGCAATGTTGGTGGTGAGGTCATTCTCTATGCCGACACTGTTTCTCCTGCCATGCGCCAAGCCATCGATGAAGTCAATCGTCGCCGCAAAATTCAACTCAAATATAATCAAGACCACCACATTACTCCCTCTACTGTCGTCAAATCAGTCCGTCCCAAAATTATTGAACTTATCAAAACCGAAAAGGAAGATCCATCTCAAGTCGACCCTTCCTCGCTCACTCCTCCTCAGCGCAAAAAACTTATCACTGAGCTCAAAAAACAGATGCGTCAATTTGCATCAGACTTGAATTTCGAAGAAGCCATCAAAGTCCGTGATTTAATTAAAAAAGCAGAAATAATATAAATTATGGAAAAAAACTTCGAGATAAGCTAAATGAAAGGATCAGAAATTCCCATCGTTCAGAAAGCTATTAAAGGTATGAGTGAAGGTTATTTTCGAAGAGCTAAAAGTAAAGACAGATTTCGCACTACTGCCGAAGATATCAAATGGGGGAATGACACTCTCGATGAACTTCTGAAAACTAATGGGTAAGATTTATATCTAATCAGAATTAAAAAATACTTCTGTCCAATATATTTAATTTATCGCATAACTGGATTTCTTCCTCTACAATTATGACAAGGTAATTTTATTTTTGTTTCAGGGTCCTCAATAAACGACTCTCTCCTAAATGTATGAGTATCATATGCATAGACTGTAACCGATCCATCACCGCCATCTCCATTAAGATATAGATTTGCTTGAGTTACATTCTTGAGTGGTTCTAATCTATTCCTTTTGCCAGTCAAAGTATGAGTCACTCCTGGTTGTTTACTCAACTCCACACCTTTTCTTAGCAATCTTTGGGCAATAACACATTCATAACAACCAGTCAAACGACTACTCTCACCTGTAAAAACACACACACTGCTCAATCCTAACGAAATTGCTAAAGATGCCCTCTGGTTATTTTCATGTGTTTTCATAACAAATTATATTACCCAAACAAAACCCAAACATTTTAAGAATTAAATGCTACAATTAAATATTCACTTATTAATTAAGTGGCCCGTGCTAATCGGCTCACTTTTTGCGTTAATCTATGGAAAGATTACACGAAGAAAAATTCAAAATAATTAAAAAAATAGTTACACATATGAAAAAAACACATAATCAGCATATATGGTTGTGGAACAGTACTTGTCACGATTGTCTATCGCTTAGGCAGAATTTTATTGCACTTTCATCCCTACAAGACCACTCAGACTTTGATCAATCTGCTGCTATGTATGATTATAGTTTAGATTTTCCTGAACAATTTCATAGAAATCTAGGAAAAGAATAAAACTATGCCAGAACTCCAAAATGAAATGAAGTCCGCCTCTGGTGGAAACAAAATTATTGTCAAAGGTGCTAGAGAAAATAATCTCAAAAATATCTCCTTTGACTTTCCCAAAAATCAACTCGTAGTATTCACCGGAGTCTCTGGTTCTGGTAAATCTTCCATGGCCTTCGACACTCTTTTTGCCGAGGGACAGCGTCGCTATGTCGAAAGCCTATCCTCCTATGCCCGCCAATTTCTTGGCAACATGAAGCGACCCGATGTCGATCTTATCGAAGGGCTTTCTCCCTCCATTGCCATCAATCAGAAGGCTATCTCCCACAATCCTCGTTCCACTGTCGGCACTGTCACTGAAATTTACGACTATCTCCGTCTTCTTTTCGCTCGTATTGGCCACCCCCATTGTCCTGAGTGCGGTAGGGAAGTCTCACCTCAAACTAGTAAGCAAATTGCCAATCAAATAATTGTCCATGCTAGGAACAATATTGGCGGCTTGGCCATGTACCGTTTCATGATCCTCGCACCTTTAGTCCGCAACAAAGCTGGCGACTTCCGCGGTCTCACTGAAAATCTCAAGAAACAAGGCTACAAATGGATCAGAATCGACCACAAAGTCGTCGATCTCTACACCGACTTTGGCATCATCAAAAGCAATAAACACGACATCGATGTTGTTGTCGATCGTGTTTCCCTCAACAAAGAAAATTTTAAGGAAGAAAAAGTTGTCTACGACCGCATCATCGAAAGTATTGAGCAGGCTATGAAACTTAGTAATGGCTTAGTCATCACCTCTATGGTTGCCGACCCATCATTCAATTTTCCCGACGACCCCAAAGACATGAGTGACACTCTTTATTCCGAAAATTACGCTTGTCCTGTCTGCAATATTTCCCTTCCAGCTCTCGAACCAAGCCTCTTTTCTTTTAATTCTCCTCAGGGAGCCTGTCCCGAATGTAAGGGTTTGGGTTTTAAATTCCAAATCGACCGCTCCAAATTTCCCGAATGGAAAGCCAGAATGCTCGAGTCCCGTTTCGTCAATAGTCCCAATGACGCCGTCCGCGACGAATTGGAAAAATTCATGATCAAAGAAGATTGTCCTACCTGTGCCGGTTCCCGTCTCAATCCCGAGGCGCTTTCGGTCACCATCAAGTCCAAAAACATTCATCAGGTGGTACAGCTTCCTATCGAAAAACTTTTCAATTTTATTCAGGACTTAAATCAGTCTCTGGACAACGACAAGGAATCCGAAATTCTCGAACCTATCCAAAATGAAATCAATTCCCGTTTGGAATTTTTGTTAGCTGTTGGCTTGGACTACCTTAGTCTCGATCGCGAAGCTGGTACTCTTAGTAGTGGTGAATCCCAGCGCATTCGTCTCGCTTCCCAAATCGGCACTGGCCTTACCGGTGTTCTCTATATTTTGGATGAGCCTACTATTGGTCTCCATTCTCGGGACAACGATCGCCTCATTGCCACTCTCAAAAAACTCCGGGATTTGGGCAATAGTGTCATAGTCGTCGAACACGATGAGGATGTCATCAAAAATGCCGATTATGTCGTCGATTTTGGTGTCCACGCCGGCAATTTTGGTGGCCAGGTAGTCTGCCAAGGTCTCCTCCCCGACATCATGTCCAACAAAAATTCCCTCACTGGTAAATATCTTTCCGGCAAATTAATCGTCGGCGATCAATCCCAGCCCTCTCTCATCACTCCCAAAACTCCAACACTTTCCGTTAGTGGTGCCCGCCAATGGAATCTCAAAAACATCAATGTCGACATTCCTCTCAACAAATTAGTCGTCGTCACCGGCGTCTCCGGTTCAGGCAAATCCACCTTAGTCCACGACACCGTCTATGCTGGTCTCAAGAAAAAAGTTTTCGGCGCTTACTACGACACTATTGGTGCCTACGACGACATTCAAGGTTGGCAATCTGTTCGCGATGTCCTCCTCGTCGACCAGTCTCCCATTGGTCGCACTCCTCGAAGCAATCCTGCCACTTATACCAAAATTTTCGACGACATTCGCACTCTCATTGCTCAGACCACCGAAGCTCAAATTCGCGGTTTCACTTCCTCTCGTTTCTCTTTTAATGTCAAAGGTGGCCGTTGTGAAGCTTGCGAA
The DNA here is from genome assembly GCA_003250375.1 of Candidatus Shapirobacteria bacterium. Lineage (GTDB taxonomy): Bacteria > Patescibacteriota > Microgenomatia > UBA12405 > UBA12405 > SZUA-533. The sequence goes on from QKGR01000036.1 coordinate 17,683, forward strand.
GGTCAGGGTCAAATAAAAATCGAAATGCAATTTTTACCCGACATCTACGTCACTTGCGACCAATGTCATGGCACTCGCTACAAGGATGAGACTCTCGAAGTTGAGTACAAAGGCAAGAATATTGCCCAAATTTTAAACTTAACTGTCGACGAGGCTGCCGAATTCTTCAAAAACATTCCTAGTCTCAAGCGAAAACTATCCACTATCCAGGAAGTTGGTTTGGGCTATCTTCAACTTGGCCAGTCTAGCAACACTCTTTCAGGTGGAGAATCTCAACGTCTCAAAATTAGCCGTGAATTAGTCAAAAAGAAAGAATCACAAACTTTTTATGTTCTCGACGAACCAACTACCGGTCTTCATTTCTACGATGTCGACAAACTCATTACTGTACTTCGAAAATTAGTCGACATGGGCAACACTGTCCTTCTAATCGAACACAATCTTGATGTCATCAAAAATGCCGACTGGATAGTCGATTTGGGTCCCGAAGGAGGGGAGAAAGGTGGCCAAATTGTCGCTCAAGGTACTGTGGAGGACATCAAAAACACCCCCAACTCCTACACCGGCCAATATTTGAAAAAGACCTAAGCTAGTGATATTATTAACTATCATGAGTCCCGAAAGAAAAAGCAGGAGAGCAAGACATCATCGCGGTGAGATCAATCCTCAGCCACAAGAATCTACCCATCAAGTTAGATCAATTATTTCATCGGCCTTTCAAATCGAGTCGTCGCGACTAGGAATTTATATTCAAGCCGCTGAATTAACAACTTCCGAACTTACGGTTGTTGGTAAAGAAGGTGAACAAGTAAAACGAACAAAACCTCTAATTCGTGGTTCCCGTAATACAACATTTACAGTCGAAAATAACCATATTGCTATTACAATAACCAGCAAACCAGAAGAAGATCTTAAGAATTATTGGGATAAACTTATTGAACTAGAAAGAATAGAAAATAATAAGAAATAAGTCTTTTGCTAAAATATAAAGCTACTCATGAATCTCGCTCAATTTCAGCAATTCCAACCCCAGCTTCCTTCATCTCCCGGAGTACAATGATAATATTGATGTTAATAGCTATATTAATCATCAAATTCTTTCAAATATTCATATATTCCTGAAAGGTCTATTGGTTTTAGTGATTCAGGAAAGTGTTGATTTAGATACTCACTCCGTCTTTCTTCAGGGCATGAAATTATATCTATAATAAAATTTGCTAATCTTGACTCACCTAAGAAGACAGAGAAAAATAAATTCTTTTGGGATGGATATTTAAAGCTATTGTTTATATATCCAGTGAGGATGCTTTCTATAAGATTTTTTGTTCCTATTCTTATCCATGCGTCGGAGTCACTTGTAAATATATCCCTTCTGTCTTTGATAGAAAAAAATTTCAATAAAAATTGGCTATCTCTTATTATTTTGTTATATTCTTCAAGAACTACCAACAATTCTTCAGAATCTTGACTTCCATACCTTAGCTCAAAATACTCTAATTGAAATCGATCTTGAATATTTTCATCTAATCTTTCTACTTCTAAGTTAGTTCTAATAGAATTGAATATTCTTACAATCGCCGCTTCACTCGAAAGAGGGGTGTGAGGTAAAAGAGACTTGTTTTTAATATCATTTTCATTGATAAAACAAAGAGATGAAAATCCATACAAATTACCTTTATTTCTGTATTTTTCAGGGTACTTCATAAATTCTCTATACATC
>QKGR01000017.1 GCA_003250375.1 Candidatus Shapirobacteria bacterium
ATTGGAAAGTCATTCCTTTTTGTCCTTGTTGTTATCTATGCCGCTTTGGCCTTTCTTGTTTCCGGAGTGCTTGTAACCTTCACTCCTTCTAGTATCGGTTTTTAAAAACTAATTATTTGAATATTCAACCCAACTATGAATCAAAAATACGAATACAAGATAGTTATAGAAAAATCCGCAGGAATAATTACAGCCTCAGTATCTGAAGAAAAACTAAATAAAATTTTTAATAAATTAGCTAAGGATGGCTGGGAGTACGTTGACAATCGTGCCATGCAATCCAATGAATATACAACAAGTATTATTTTTATCTTCAAAAGAGATTTAACTAAATCATGAAAACCACACCTATCATTGGACTAGAAGTCCACGTTGAATTAAAAACCGACACTAAAATGTTCTGTGGCTGTGCCGCCGACCACTTCCATGTCGACCCCAACACTCACACCTGTCCCGTTTGTCTTGGCCTCCCTGGTGCCCTACCGGTCCCAAATCAAAAAGCCTGCGAATGGTGCATTAAACTTGGATTGGCTCTTGGTTGTTCTATCAACGAAGAGACTTTCTTCGAACGAAAAAACTATTTTTACCCCGATTTGGCCAAAGGCTATCAGCTTACCCAGCTCCAAAAGCCTTTTGCCATCAACGGCAAATTAAGCATCGATGGCCATGAAATCCGTATCAACCGAGTCCATCAGGAAGAAGACACTGGCAAATCCGTCCACATGAATCTCGATGGCGAGGATGTCACCCTTCTCGATTTCAATCGCTCTGGTGTCCCCCTAGTAGAAATTGTCTCCGAACCCGACATTCAATCTCCCGAACAGGCCAAAAAATATCTCAACAAACTTCAGCAAATTATCCGATATGTTGGCGTTTCCGATGCCGACATTGAAAAAGGTAGCATGCGTTGCGAGCCCACCGTCAACGTCAAAATCGAAACCGACGATGGCCACACTGTCTACACTCCTTTAGTCGAAATCAAAAACGTCGCCTCGCTCACTGGCGTCATGAACGCCATCGAATACGAAATCAACCGTCAAATTGACGACTTCGAGGCCAATGGCACTGTCAAAACCGCCACTAACAAAACAACTCGGGGTTGGGATGCCGAAAAACAGCAAACTTTCCTCCAGCGCGACAAAGAGGGGAGTGCCGACTATCGCTATTTCCCCGAACCCATTCCACCCATTATCTTTACCCAAGATCAAATAGAAGCCATTCGCGCCACTTTACCTGAACTTCCCGACGCCAAAATTGCTCGATACCAAACTAAATTTCAACTTTCAGACTACGATTCCCAAGTTCTCACCGACGATTTAAATACCGCCAAAGTTTTTGAATCGATTGTTGCTAGTAGTGAAGATGCAAAATTTGCAAAATTTACCGCCAACATTATTAATGGTCCAATCCGAACTTATCTCAACGATCAACAAAAAACTATCGATCAATTGGATTTGAATTCCGAGTATTTTAAAGAAACTCACGATGCAGTTGAGAAATCTGAAATTTCATCTACGGTTGCCAAGCAAATTATTGTCGAAAGTATTGAGACTGGTAAATCTCCTCTAGAAATCGCCAAAGACAAGAATCTTCTCCAAGTCTCCGATTCTTCTGCTATCGAAGAACTTGCCAAAAAAGTTCTTGCCGACAACCCCAAAGCAGTCGAAGATTACAAAAAGAATCCCATGTCCATTGGTTTCCTAATCGGTCAGCTCATGAAGGCCTCTTCCGGCTCCGCCAACCCCAAGCTCGCCAAGGAAATTTTGGAAAAATTACTTAGCTAACGTAACCTTTCCCTTTCAATACTTGGCGGATCATTTTCAACCCTGCTCCATTCATCAATATTCTGTCTTTTTGGATAAACACCTATGTCTCTTCCAATATCAATCACCCGACCATTATACCTACCCTCCTTTCCATTAGACCCACCAGGACTCAAAGCTTGCATTAGTTCAGATTCTAATTGTTTAAATACCGTTCCTTGACTTGTACCTAATTCTTTCGCTAAACCCCACTCTGGTACTAGTATTAGTTTAGTGCCAAATTCATCTGCACTTCTTTCTGCTTTCTGAGTATCTCCCGACTGATAAATCCCGCCATACTTGCCTCTGTATCCACCATCGCTCTCAACTAGAATTACCTGTTCATCTGTCTTGTTGGCAAGGATGGCTGGATTCTTAATCCCACTACTGTACAAATCAGTGTTTCTCCATTCCCTAAACTCTTCAATAAACAAATTTACATCTTTTGAAATGCCAAGAACTTTCAATGCCTTAGTGACATAATCCATATCACCCCGATTTATCATATAGCTCAACTCAGGCATAAAATCTTTACCAATACATGGATATGGATTCATCAACTCTAGGCTTTCAAGTCTATTATCTATTCCAAAAGATTGTTTTTTAAG
>QKGR01000043.1 GCA_003250375.1 Candidatus Shapirobacteria bacterium
GAGAACAGGCTGGCCTTTGCGATGCAATTCTTCGACTTTGGCGGCAATAGCGGTATATTTGGCACGTTGAGTTTTGAAAATTAAATCATTTTCGTCCTGGCGGCTAATGGGATTGTTGGTAGGAATAGTGACAACATCGAGGTCGTAAATTTTTTTGAATTCTTCGGATTCGGTGGAGGCAGTTCCGGTCATGCCGGCAAGTTTTTTGTAGAGCCTAAAATAGTTCTGAAAAGTAATGGTGGCCCAAGTTTGGGATTCTTGCTGGACAGTGACGTTTTCTTTGGCCTCAACGGCTTGATGGAGACCATCGGACCAGCGACGACCACTCATGAGACGACCAGTAAATTCGTCGACGATAATGATTTCGCCATCTTTGACGACATAATCGGTGTCCTTTCGGTAGAGAGCCTGGGCTTTGATGGCGTTTTCGATGTAGTGGATGGTGTCGAAATTTTCTTCGTATAGATTTTTGACATTCATGATTCTTTCGACTTTGCGAATGCCGTATTCGGAAAGAGTGGCGGACTTGGCTTTTTCGTCGATGATATAGTCGGTTGTTTGCAATTGAGCAGCAATTTTGGCAAATTGGTAGTATTTGTCGACAGGTTTGTTGTTGGGAGAAGAAATAATAAGAGGAGTACGAGCTTCGTCGATAAGGACAAAATCGACTTCATCGACAATAGCGAAATTGTGGGGACGTTGAACCATTTCTTCAAAACGACCAACCATGTGATCACGAAGATAATCGAAACCGAATTCATTGTTGGTGCCATAGGTAATGTCGGCCGAATAAGCTTCTTTGCGCTCAATGGGTCGAAGATGGGACAAGCGCTGATCAACAGATTCTTGGGGATCGGAATAAGTAGGATCGTAGATAAAGGATTTTTCGTGGATAATACCGGCAACTGAGACTCCCAAAAGATGGAGGGCCATTGGGTACCAACCAGCACCGACCCGAGTAAGGTAATCGTTGGGAGTAATGACATGGACTCCCTGACCAGTGAGAGCGTTCAAATAAGCAGGGAAAATTACCGAATGAGTTTTTCCTTCACCAGTTCTCTGTTCGGAAATACCACCTTGATGGAGGGTAATAGCAGACATGAGCTGAACATCAAAGGCTCTTTCACCAATGGTTCTTTTTACTGCTTCACGAACGACAGCAAAGGCTTCGGGCAAAATGTCGTCTAAAGTTTTTCCTGAATTAAGTTGTTCTTTGAAATATTGAGTTTTTGAGGATAATTCGGAATCGGAAAGCTGTGAAATTTGTTCTTCGAAATTATTAATTTTCTTAATAATTGGTTTGAAGGAATTAATTCTTCGTTGGTTGAGGTCAAAAAAATTCTTAATAAAATTAGCCATGGATACTATTATAATACAAATCCCTTTGGTACTACGCAGCACCTTTCTTTTCAGAAGGATTAATAATACCAAAACCCTCCGATGTGTATCGGAGGGCATGGGGTGGCTCCTCTAAAGAGTTTTGGGTAAATTAGGGGGCTTTGATGGTGTCAAAGCCAGTGAAGGGCACAAGAACAGATGGGATTTTGATTGAGCCATCTTGTTGTTGGTGATTCTCAATGATGGCGAGAACGGCCCTGTCGGTAATAACGGTTGCATTTAAAATATGGACTAATTTATTTTCACCGTTGATCTTGACTCGAGTATTGAGACGACGAGCTTGGTAGTCGCCGCAATTGCTACAGGAATGAGTCTCTCGATAGGCGTTTTGTCCGGGGAACCAGCAATTGGTGTCGTACATACGACGATTTGGCTGGGGTAGATCGCCAGTGCAGGCTTTCATAACTTGGTAATGAAGGCCAAGATCCTGCATAATTTCCTCTTCGATGGAGAGCATTTCCAAACACATAGCGTCGGAAATTTCGTAATCGGGAAGAGTAAAAATATTCATTTCGACTTTGTTGAAGAAGTGGACACGAAAGAGTCCCCTAGTATCTTTGCCGTAGGTACCCGATTCGCGGCGAAAACAAGGAGAGTAGTTGACGTATTTTATGGGAAATTTAGAAGAGTCGAGAATTTCATCGGTGTGGTAAGGAACAACAGAATGTTCGGAACTACTAATGAAAACTAGATCATCTTCGGGAGATGAATAATAGGCATTAAAGAGGTTTTTATTGCTGGCGTAGCCGCAATTCCACTCGGATTGACTTTTGACCATGGCTGGAGGAACCATGCCTACGAAACCTTTTTTGATTAGTTTCATGAAGGCATATTGCATGACAGCCATTTCCAGAACTGCGCCTTGAGCTTTGAAATAGCCAAAACGAGAACCGGAAATTTGACCGGCTTTTTTGACATCGAGGATATCGAGGGCTTCGCCTAATTCGACATGATCTTTTGGTTCAAAATCGAAGACTGGCTTCTCCCCGACTGTTTTCATGACTTGATTGTCGGTGTCGTCTTTGCCAATAGGAACATCGTCGGCGGGGATGTTGGGAATTTCAGCAAGAAGATCGTTGCGCTTAACTTCCAAATCTTTTAATTCTTGTTCGATAGCTTTGAGTTGTTCTTTGATTTTGGAACTTTGAGAAATTTGTTCTGGAGTTGGTTTGCCTTTGAAAGTTTTACTAAGAGCGTTTTGAGAAGCTCGAAGTTCTTCGGTTTTGACTAAAACGTTTTTATAGTTGGCGTCGAGTTGGATGACAGAATCGAGGAGAGATGGATCTTTTTGTCGATTGACTAGAGCAGTTCTGACAAGTTCAGGATTATTTCTGATTAAATTTATATCGATCATTTGATTTAGATTATTTTAACAAAATTTTAATATTTATTTCCCGCAATAAAACAGTACTTCGACAAGCTCAGTACGAGTCGTGTATTGACAGGGAATTAAGTAAGAATCTTTGGGGGAAAATTGGGAACTATAAGAGTCTTCTCGTGACAATTGGGCTTATAGTCCCAAGGTAGAGGAGATAGACTGCATGGAAGTAAGACAAATTTCGATGAATTTTTCCAAAGGGATATTTAGGGGTGCTTGTTGACAGAGAGCGACTTCGTCGCGGCGAGTGCCGGCGGCGAACTTTGGCTCTTTGAGAAATCTTTTGAGAACTGAAGAGACCTTGACATCGGCAAGTTTTCGGGAAGGATAGACATAGGCGACGGCGGTGATGAGTCCTGTGAGAGAATCAGCACAACGGATGGCCCAACCGGCTTTGGTACGCGGAGTGGGGACAGTGCGAGCATCGTGATCCTGGACTAATTCGTAGACTATTTCGGGGACTTCTAAATTGTAGAGAGCAGCTACTTCTTTGGTACGAGCAGGATGGAGTTCTTTGGTGTCGCCTGAAAAATCGATGTCGTGAATTAGACCAGCTAAAGTCCAATCTTCCCTACTAGGTTCTGAAGAATCTAGTTGATTTTGAGATTGGAGATAGTCGTAAATTCCAGCCATGCAAGCTTCAAGAGACAAGGAGTGATTGAGAATGTTTGGTTCTAATCTGTCTTTGAGGGCATCGATGTATTTTTGACGATCCATAGGATGATTATACTACTACTTTAATTTATCAACGATAAGGTCGTCTTGGATGTCCTCATTGCGCATGGCAGGGAAAAGGATGACATCTTTGATGGTGTCCTGGTCGGTGATGAATTGAGTGAAACGATCGATACCCATACCCCAACCAGCTGTGGGCGGCATACCATATTCGAGGGCTCGAATGTAATCGGAGTCCAATTGCATGGCAGTTTCAGCGCCTTTTTTGGCCAAAGCTTCTTCTTCCATCCAGCGATCATACTGATCCTTGGGGTCGTTGAGCTCGTTGTAGGCCTTGAGCAACTCAGCTCCACAGGCGAGGAGTTGGAATGAGGCAATTTTGGAAGTGTCGTCGGATTTTCTTTTAGCAAGTGCAATCATGGAAGCGGGATAGTCCATCATGTAGGTAGGCTCGATAATGAAAGGTCGGACATGTTCTTTGTAGAGAGCGTCGAACATGGCACCAATACCAACAGCGCCTTCCAAATCAACTTTGAGCTTTTTGTCCTTGAGTGCTTGTTTGAAATCAGATTCTGTTTTGATTTGGTCGATGTCGATGCCGGTTTTATTGAAAATAGCATCTCTAAACGTAAGTCGTTTGAAGGGAGGGGTAAAGTCGAGTTCGGTACCTTGGAAGGTGATTTTTGTAGATCCCTTGATGTTGGCGAGAAGGAACTCGATTAATTCTTCGGTGAATTTCATGAGGACTTCATAGTCGACATAGGCCCAGTAGAACTCAATTTGAGTAAATTCGGGATTGTGAAAACGAGAAACACCCTCGTTGCGGAAATCTCTGGAAACTTCGTAAACTTTTTCAAAACCACCAACAATAAGGCGCTTAAGATAGAGTTCATCGGAAATGCGAAGATACATTTCCTGATCGAGTTGGTTGTGGTGAGTGACAAATGGTTTGGCTGAAGCGCCACCATAGATAGGTTGTAGAATTGGTGTTTCGACTTCGATGAAGCCATGATTGTCGAGGAATTGGCGCATGAGAGTGAGTAACCGGCTGCGGACTAAGAAAACCTGACGGGAATCGGGATTGGTAATTAAATCGACATAACGCTGACGATATCTTTCTTCGACATCTTTGAGTCCGTGCCATTTTTCGGGAAGAGGACGAATATTTTTGGCTAATATTTGGAAAGATTCAACATCGATAGTAATTTCTCCAGCGACAGTGGTGAAGACTTTGCCGGTGACAGTAGCGATGTCGCCAAGATCGAAAAGCTTAGTAAGCTTCATTTTGTCCTTTCCTAAGGTTTTTTCTTGGAAAAAGAGCTGGATTTTGCCAGTTCGGTCGTGGATGTCGGCAAACATAATGCGACCATGGCCACGAAGTGACATGATACGGCCAGCAACAGTGACTTCTTGATCTTGTTTGAGGCGAGCGGCTTCAATTTCATCTTTTGCTTTGAGATTGGGTTGAGGATAGGCATCCAGACCAATTTGATGCATTTGATTTAACTTGTCTTGTCGCTGCTTTTGCAGATCAGTTAGTTTTATTTGTGGCATAGTGCAATTTTATCAGATTAATGAAAAAGGGCGGATATTTTAATCCGCCCTTTGCTTGTTTTTTTGATTTAGCGCTAGGCGATGGAGACGATTTTGTAGGTGATTTTGCCAACTGGGGCTTCAACCTGAACTTCGTCGTTGAGTTTTTTACCCAAAAGAGCCATGCCTAAGGGTGATTTGTCGGAAATTTTATTGGAAGTAGGATCGGCTTCGAGTTCGGAGACGATGCTAAATTCTTTATGAGAATCACCGGAAAT
>QKGR01000035.1 GCA_003250375.1 Candidatus Shapirobacteria bacterium
TGGCTGTACCGATGTAACCGAACTTTAGAGATAAGAGAGGGTAAAAGATCCAAGTGAGGACAGTCCACATGATCATTAGTTTGGTGGTGATACTAATTTTACCAACGGCATTGAAAGCGTTGGTGAGAGGGGTGGTGACTGAAGCTATGGCAGCATTAAAGGCAATAAAATATAGAGGAATAATGGCGGGAAGCCATTTGGTGTATTTGGGAATTATGTGCATGAAATCGGATGAAATTATGGCTATGCCGGCAAGCATAGGGAAAACTAGAAGAGCGATAAAAAAGATGCTTTTTTCGATGGATCGCTTGAGGGTGTGAGGATCATCCTGAAGTCGAGAAAAGGCTGGAAAAGTAACCTTCATCATGGCATCCATAAGACTAAGAGGAATTCTGGTAGCTTTTTGAGCCCAGGAAATGATGCCAAAACCATACGTACCAATAATTCCAGCGACTAATAATGATGAAAATCTATCTTTGGCGACAGCAATAAAAGAATTGAGTTGGAAAGGAATGCCAAATTTAAACAATTCTTTTAGAGACTGTCTGTCGATACCAAAGCCGATTGGCCAAGATTGAATTTTGTACATTATGATTAGTCCAAAAAGACTTCGAGTGAAGGCGGCGATGGCATATGAATAGGCACCAAAGCCCATAAGGGCAAAGATAACAGCGACGAGATAGAAAGTGACATTTTCGATGATATCGACAGTGGAGATAGACTTAAAATCGAGACGACGCTCGAGAATGACAGAAGGAATGGTTTTGAGAGAGGCGGCGAAAAAGGAAAAACAAAGTGAAACTAGAATCCAGAGTTCTTTGCTGCCAAAATTGCGCGATTGGGCAACTGATGGATAGGTGAAAAATATAATAAGAAGGCCGAGTAGGACTAAAATTTGTTGAATGGTGAAGGAGGAGCGAAGATCTTTTTTGTCGACCGTTCCTTTCTTTTGGATTAGGGCTGAGGCTAGACCGATGTCGGAAAAATAGCCAAAAATACTAACAACTTCAGCGACAATGGAAAATAACCCGACTTCAGAAGCTCCGAGAACTATACTAAGAATGAAGAAGCCAACAACAGAAACTGCTTGAATGGCAAAATTTCGAAGCGATAAAAAGATTACGCCGATGGCAGAGGAAGATTTTATTTCTTCGATGTTGAGCGTTTCGGTTTGATCCATAAATTAGAAAGCAAATAAACAATAAGGAAAGTCCAGGCGGATAAGGAGATTATATTGCCAATAGTTCTGATTGGAGTGTTATGCAGCTTAGCATAGAGCTGATGATTGCCTGGAGGAAGAGAAAGAGTCATACGACCCATTTTGGGTTCAACTTCGAAAGGATAATCGGTGTTGTCGACTTCAATTCTGAAATTTGGGAAATAAAGTTGGGCCAGAGTGATGCTTGTGTCTTGTTTGACATCGAGATTGACTAAAAACCAATCTGTGCCATGTTTTGAGGATAAGACTTCAACTGAATCGGCTGGTTGCTGCTCGTCGATAGGAAAATTGGCTGCGTGCTGGGGAGCAATTTCGGCAGTTTTGGGTAGATAGTCGTAAATTCCGGAAGTGACAAGATTGATCCAAGCTTTGCCAGAAAATTTTTGTTCGTCGGTGAGAGGGCCATATTCTAGAGGAGTGAAGTATTTTAGGTTTAAAAGTATTACGGCAATAACTAAGATCGAGATAGTAGTTGTTTTGACTATTTTTAATTTTTTTGTTTTGTCTGAAAGATAGAGAGTGAGAGCGCCTACAGATAAGGAAAGCAGGAAGATGGTGTGATTTAAAAATCTCCAAGGGAATTGAATTTTTTGGATAGGAGTAAAGATAAGCCAGAAAAAGGCAGAACGCTCGTGAGTGAGGAAGGCAGTGAAGAAACCAAGAAAGGTAATAATAATAAGAATAATGTCGAAATAATTAAATTTCTTTTTGATGATTTTAATGAGAGCGACAAAAGACAATAAAATTGGAACAATCCAGTGGAGATAGCCGATCATGAAAGACATGTTGTCGTCTTGACCCCAAACAGAGGCACCATTGCCCCAGAAGTTGCTGAAAAATAGTTGACGAATTGAGGTGAAGTGAACAGAAAAATGATAATAGCCTTCGAACATGGAGTCGACTTTGACTAGGCTAGTTTCGAAAATGACAGGAAGAAAGAAAAAGGCTGATAAGCTGAAAGCTAATATGCCTGATAAAGCTAATTGAAGTACCGATTTTGAAATTTTCTTGAAATCAAAAAGATGTTGTTTGAAAAGCCAAAAAAGAGTCCAAATAAAAAGAATTGGAGTGAAAGTTAGAACCATGGGATTGTGGGAAAGCATCATGAGTGTGAAAGAAATCCCAAGACCAATGATATGTTTGGCTTTGCCTTGCTCAATAATTTTTTTGGCAAAATAAAGATTGAGAGGAAAAAAGACTGAGGCCCAAGCTTCATTGTAGGCACCGCGGACAAAGATGTTGACTGCGTGATAGGGAGCGTAAGTGAAGAAAATAGCGGAAAGAAGTCCGCCAAGTGGTCCAAAAAGCGATGAGGCTAGTAGAAACATTGAGGCGGAGGCGGCAATAATTTGAACAAAGGCAGAAAGCTTGATTGATTCCATGAAATTGACTCCGAAAGTTCTGAAAGCTTGGCCGACAATGTAGGGAAGAGGTGGGTAAAAATTAAAAAGAGGATAACCATAGCCATAGCCTAAATCGGGAGTCCAGCGACATGGAATTTGACCGTCGTGGAGACAGCGATCGAATTCGAGTTGGCGAATAATTTGCATGTCGTCGTGCATGTTGTAGTACATGCCAGGGCGAAGCAAAAAGGCACCTGCAGGAATGGTGAGAAGCAGGGTGAGAATAAGGTAAAAATGTTTTAGCTTGGTGAGCTTGAGAAATTTAGATTTTAATGAGGAGAAGTTTGTCATTGTCTGGTTTATTATAACTTTTTATGATGCTTAATTCGTCATATAGACTAGAAGGTAATTTTAGCCGTGATTGATTGAAGAGCAAGTAAACTTCGTCTCCATAGGCTTTGGCTTCGAGTAGGTTGCTTGGAATTGAAGTGATGTCGATGCCAACTCCGACAATAGTGAGCTGAGGAGTGCCATCGGTGTATATTTGAAGCCCGTCGGGAAGAGTGCCAAAATAGCCTTCAGATCCGACAATAACATTGGCTTCTAAAGAACGTTGCTTGAGGTATTGAGAAACTTCCTTAATACCCCAACCAGAAGTCCAGTCGACAACATAGCCTTGGTCGATGGCGGGAAGAGAGAGATTTTGAGGAGTAAAAGACATTTGATAGAGTTTAAATAACTGACTAGAAATTGAAAATATTAATAAGATTGAGAAAAGTCGATTGCGGGATATTAATTTGTGAATTGACAGCGAAGAAAGAATAATTATTGGTGGAAGTATAAATAGGATGTATCTGGTGGTGAAAACTTTAGCAATAGCAGCGTTGGCAATTAGAGGTAAAAGCCCCCAAGCAAGAAGAATGATTAAGCTTGAGAGATTGGATTTGTGAGAACGAAGATTTGAAGCAATTAAATAAAGCAGGCCAGCGATTGAGAGGAGGATTAGGGGAAGTCCATAGTAATAAGAAAAGATGGTGACAATGTCGCTTAGATGAGGCTTGAGAGGGTCTAAGGGGTGGGAAAGAACATCACTAAGAGACCAAACATAATCTTGATTGCGAAGGGCAATCATGTGAAATTGAGGACCAAGTCGAAGGATGTTGTAAATGACGAAGCCAATTAGAAGAGAAATGGAAATGAAAATAAGATTGCTGATGAGTTTTTTTCTGGTGTGAAGTAAGGATAGAAATAATATTGTGCCAAAGGACAGAACGAAAAAATAAATTGCTGGTGACTTAGTAATCCAAGCAAGACCAAGGACAGTACCGAGCATTATGGAAATGTCGAAGCGAGAAAAATAATAAAGAAGAAATGTTAGGAGTAGCGACCAAACACCAAAAGCTGACAAAAGAGTGTCGGCAGTAGCTAGCCTATCGTAGAAGAATGAGAAAGGTGAAAAAATGTAGATAATTAAAGGGATGAGATTTTGAGGAAAGCTGGCAACAAGAGAATGAAAAAGATAAAGTAAGGGATTTTGTTGGGATGGCTTGGGTGGGGTGGAAATAATGGAAAAAAGCAGGACCAAGCCAATTGACAGGAAAAAGCCTGAAATGACAGTGGTAATACGGCCAGCAAAAAGTGGATCGGAGAATATTTTTAGGAAAGGAACGACCAGCCACATAAAAAAGGGTTGTTTGCCATCGGAGAGAGGAATGAAGCGAAGAGTTTCGACATTTTTGATTATTTGAGACCAGCGAATGTAGATGGCTTCATCGGCAAAAACCGGAAGGTTGGTGAGATGATAAATACGGCTTATAAAATAGATTAGAGAAAGCAGTATTAGACTAATGAAAAAGAAAAGACTATTTTTTCTTGGCATATAGTCCTTTGAGGTCGTTCTTTTTGATTCTAATAATTTCCTGAATCATTTGGAGTGATTCTTTTTGGTAGCGGGAGGAGTCATCACCTTTGGTGGTACTGGTGTCTTCATTGCGCCAATTAACAACGATTTCTTTGATTGAATAACCCCATTTTTGGGCCATAAAGAGTAGTTCAACATCGAAGGCGGAAACTCGCCAACCTTTTTTGGCGGAAGTATCTTTGAAAAATTGAAGATTGGGAAAAAGATCTTTGGCAACAGAGGTACGGAAAGATTTGAATCCACATTGGGTGTCGTTGATGCTGGGGAGGATGAAAAATTTTCTAAAGAAGAGAAAAACAGGGCCACCAATTCGTCGTAGAAGAGAATTACCTTCACGAGATAGACCACGAGAACCGATGACGATGTCGAAGTTGTCGAAATATGGTAGGAATTTGTCGATTTGATTTATAGGAGTAGATTGATCCATGTCGGTGAACAAAATTCGAGAGAACTTGGCATTCTGAATACCTCCCCAGACGGCGGATGGTTTGCCTCCATGGGGAAGATCGATGACACGGAATCCTTTGTGGTCGGCGGCAAATTGAGTGGCTAGTTTTAGGCTATTATCGGTGGACTCATCGTTGGCGATTATAACTTCCCATTTGAATTTTTGATCCTTAAGATAGTCGTAAACTTCATTGAGGACTCCCCTTTTGAGATTATTTTCTTCGTTGTAACATGGAATAACAATTGATATTTCAGTCATAGTTAAGATTATACAAAATATAAAGTTTTATTG
>QKGR01000061.1 GCA_003250375.1 Candidatus Shapirobacteria bacterium
TAGATTGGCCATATTTGCTATTGCAGCTAAAAATGAGACGATTAATATGTACATTAAGTTGTTCAAAGAAGTTGGAATTGAGTTGGCGGCTTTGGAATCTCCTGCTATTGCTATGAGAAGAGCAGTGAACTCAAGTTTGGCCACAAGATCGGGAGTTATGTTGGTAGACATGGGTGAAAAATACTCAGACATTGTGTCGATGAATAATGGAAATGTGTATTTTACCCGATCGATGTCGGTGGGAGGAGAATCGTTGACTAGAGCTATTTCGGTAAACCTGGGTTTGGATATGCCTTCGGCTGAAGAATATAAGAAAGCTTATGGTATGAAAGAAATGGAACTTGAGGGAAAAATTAAGAATGCTTTACTGCCTGTGTTTACAAGTATGGCCGAGGAAATTCGAAGAGCCTTGGTGTCGTTTAGGGAAGAAATTGGAAAACCAGTGGAATTATTGGTACTAAGCGGCGGAGGCGCAAACATGCCGGGGTTGGCGGAAGAATTAACCAAGATTCTTGGAGTTGAGGTACAAGTAATACAGCCATTTATGAGAATCGATACTAGTAAAGTGCAATTGTCGATTAATTTAGTTAGCGAAGGCTGTAGATTTAGCTTGGCCATGGGATTGGCCCTGCGAGGCGATGTATGAACGAACTAAATTTACTTCCTAATGTAGCAAAGTTTCAGGCTTCGAAAATGAAGATGAAATCTTTGGTGAATAAGGTAAGTATTTATATCGGAGTGGCTTGGGTGGTAATTTTGTTGGTAGTTTTTGGATTCTGGGCAATTGAACAAAATAGAATTAATGTGGAACAAAGGCGTTTTGATAGAGCAAAAGAAGAATTCGAGTCGTTAAAAGAAGAAATTGTACTGACTCAGCAACTGAAATTTAGAGCTAAGCTGGTAGGAGAAATTTTGGATTCAAGATTTGAGTACCATCAGGTATTTAAGATTATTCAGTCGATGTTTAGTGAAAAAGTGGCAATTGAGAAGACGCAAATTGAGGATGGGAATTTTATTAGTGTGTCCGGATCTACCGAAGGCTTAAATAGTTTTGATGAAGTTCAAAAGAAGATTGATATGATTAATAATAAAGAAGTGGCTGGATTGGCGGCAGCAAGGCTAAAAGATTTAACATTAGCAGATAATTCTTGGAGGTTTAGTATGGAGGTAGACCTAGAATGAACCTAGAAATGCCAGAAAAAATATTTGGAATTGATAGTAGTATTGTGAAGATTTCGGCATTACCAATTGCTTTAGTGTTGGGAATGGCATTTTCTTTGATATTTGTGTTGAGCTCGAAAATACCGGAAATTCAATCGCAGATGAAGAAGGTTGACACTTTGGTGAGTGGACGAAAACAATATGAATCAAAAAAGACTTATTTAATGAATGTAGATCAGGAATCGATTGCCAAAGATGGCGAATATTTGGAAATGGCCATGCTACAGAATAAAGATGCCTATTTGCTGGTGAATGTAATTAGAAATGTAATTGCAAAATTTGACTATAGTATCGATAGTTTTTCAATTTCTCCAGGACAGGTGGCGGCGGATGAGGCGGTGGTAGCTACTACTACCAAGTCGACTAAGAAAAAAGTAAGTGCCAAAGATAATGATTTGGTGAGAATTCCGGTAAATTTGGTGATGGTTGGTCCAAGAGACAAATACATGGATGTGGTAGAAGCTTTGGAGACAACTTTGCCAATTTTATCGATAGGAAAGATGGATTTTAAATCAGACTATACAGTGGGAACGATTAGTATGACGGTGACTTCGTATTTTAGTACTGATAAAACTGACATCAAGATCGCTTCATTAACGATTAACGATTTGACTTTGTCGGCTGAGGAGAGCGAGTTGATTAAGAATATTTCTCAATACTCAAAGATTGATAATGCTGGTGGAGCAGGACTAATCGATTCACAGGGATTCAATGACTACAACAGGAACAATCCTTTTAGTTTCTAATAGTGACGTTGAATTTTAGATTGGGATAAGCAGCACCAAGCAGGGTTCTGATAGATTTGATGATACGACCTTCTTTGCCAATTATTTGACCGGTGATTTCGGGAGTACTGATGATTTCGAGAACAGTGACACCATTGTCGTCGTAGGATTCAACACTGATTTCGTCGGTGTCAGTAGGAGAAATGCTTTTGAGAATGTATTCGAGGCTTTGTTTGATGTCGTACATATTGATTATTCTGCTGATTTAACTTCTTCGACTGTTTTCTTCTTGCGAGGATATTTGTCGGGATTGAGAAGCTTGTCGACTCCAAGAGTAACTTGGGCACCTTCTTTTTGAAGTTTTTCGAGTAATTCTTTGTTGATTTCTAAGGTTTTGGTTTGAGGAGTCCAGAAGCCAAGATCTTGAACAAAATTGCCATTGAATTTGGAACGAGCTTCGGAGGCAACGATTCTAAAGGTTCTTTGATGTTTTTTTCCTTTTGGGAACAATTTGATTTTTAGCATTTTTATTAATCCTTTGGTAAGAAAGGAACTATTAAATAAGTATGGGTATTATACAAGAAGATTCAAGATTTTTGTAGCTTTGATTGAAGCTTCTTCTTCGGCAGCTTGTTTGGAGGGTCCTTTGCCGGTGGCAATCTGCTCGTTGCCAATACAAGCGGCGACTTCAAAGGTTTTTTGATGGTCGGGGCCGGATTCGGAAATGGTGGTGTAGTGGGGAGTGATGCCTTTTTTGGCTTGAGCGACTTCCTGGAAAAGACTTTTGGGGTCTTTGTAGACTTTGGCTTTGGCCATGTCGACGGAGGTTTGAAGTAGAACTCGGTCGAGGTAGTCGAAAGCGGTTTGAATGTCGGAATCGAGGTAGACTGCGCCTAGAACGGCTTCAAAGGTGTCGGCAAGGATAGAAATGTTTTCCCTACCGCCATGGCTTTCTTCTCCCCTACTGAGAAAGACGATTTGGTCGAGGCCTATTTCTTGAGAAATTTTGGCCAGAGTTTCGGTGCGGACAATCATGGCCCGAAGATTGGTGAGTTGACCCTCGTTGTAGTCGGGGTGCTGAGAAAAAAGAGTTTTAGAAGACCAGAGCTCCAGTACGGCGTCGCCGAGGAATTCATAGCGTTCGTTGGAAGTTAATTGGCGATCTTTATTTTCGTTGATGTAAGAGCGATGAATGAGGGCTTGGATGAGATGAGCCTCGGTATTGAAAGTGTAGTTGATTTTATCTTGGAAAGACTTAAGTTGTGGGTTCATTTTGCTTAATTACGGCCCCAAGGACTCCATTAATAAATGAGGAAGATGCTTGAGAACCAAATTCTTTGGCCAGCTCAATCGCCTCATCTATTATAACCTTTGGGGGTGTTTTGTCGCTGGATTTGAGTTCCCAGATTGCTTGTCGAAGAATGGCAAGATCGACTTTGTTGATTTTGTCGATGGGCCATTTGGGAGCGTTGGCAGAAATTACCGAATCAATATTTTTAATATCTTCGATTATTTGAGGAGAGTCTTTGGAGACTGGTTCTTGATTGCCACAATCCCAAGCAAAAAGCGCCTGCATGTTTTTGAGACGACGGATGTGGCGGGGATCGTATTTATTTTTCATGGTTCGACAGGCTCACCATGATTGTATTGATGAGTGTGCTGTTGTATTTCGATAAACTCGCCATTAGTTTTAGCATATTTACTGCTTACAGTTTTGGCAGAGGTAACCCTGAAGTTTGGGCATACCGCAATGTTTACAGTTGACTGGAGTAGCGATTTTTTTTGAATCGGCGGCTCGGCGTTTGCCTTGTCGACGAGAAGATGGCCAATGTTTAGGTAATGCTGTCATGGTAGGTATTTTAGCTTAATATGGGGTAAAGGACAAGTGAGGTGATTCAATTAATTGATGGAGATCGAAGCTAGGATAATCTGATTGGAGAGATTTAATAATTTGGGCTGATAATTCGATAAGATTAGAATCGGAGATGGTGGCTAATTTGAGAGAGGGAAAACCATGCTGAAGGTAGGAAAAGATTTCTCCGGGACCACGGGTGCGAAGATCGTACTCGGAAATTTTTAGGCCATTTTGGTGTAGTTCGAGGTATTTTAGGCGGTCGATGGATTTTTGATTTGTAGATTCGGTGAAAAGATAACAATAACTTTGTTCTGAACCTCGGCCTACCCTACCCCGAAGTTGATGGAGCTGGGCGAGGCCAAACCTGTCAGCAGATTGAATAATAATAATGGTGGAATTGGGAACATCGACACCGACTTCGATGATGGGGGTGGTGACGAGAATATTTATTTTGTTGTTTTTAAAATCGGTGAAGATTTTATCTCGAGTTTTTTGGGCTATTTTGCCATGAATTAGAGCTATTTTTTGCTTGGGAAAGACTTTTTTTAGGTGTTCGAATTCGGCAGTGGCCGATTTGACGGCGGTATTTTGTTCGGAGTCTTCGATGAAGGGACAGACAATGTAGGCTTGAGAGTGCTTTTGATTGATTTGTTGGTCGATCCACGAATAGCAATCTTGGTATTTGTTCTGGGGAACGAGGAAAGTTTTGATAGGAAGACGATCCTTGGGGAGCTGGTCGATGTAGGAAAGACTTAAATTTCCCAAGAGGGCCAAGCTAAGAGTACGAGGAATGGGGGTAGCAGTCATGGTGATGGTGTGGGGTAGATGTTCGAGTTCACTGAGAAAAGAGCGTTGCTTGACACCAAATTTGTGCTGCTCGTCGATGATGAGTAGGGATAAATTGTTGAGCAAATCTTTATTTTTGTAAAAAACGGCGTGGGTGGCGATGATGATGGATGATTGGCTGATTTGTTTTGGGGTTAGTTTTGATGAAGAAGTAAGGAGAGAAATTTTTAGTTTGGATTTGGAGAGAAATTTTTGAAAGGTGGCAAAATGCTGGTTGGCTAAGATTTCGGTGGGGGCAATTAAAAGTGATTGGGTGTGGTTGAGATGGGCAAAATAGCAAGCAAGCAGGGCAACAATAGTTTTTCCGGAACCAACATCACCTTGGATGAGACGGTTGGCGGGAGGAGTGGAAATGAGATCGGCGAGAGTTTGGTGCCAGACTTTGATTTGAGCCGGAGTGAGCTTGAATGGGAGGGATTTAACTAGTTGGTCGAATTTTTTGGCCATGGCTGGGGTCATAACTAGTTGGCGATTGGCTTTTTTGGAAAACCAATGTTGTTTTTGGATGATGGATTGGGCTTGGAGGGCCAGAATTTCGTCGAGAGCCAGTCGTTGTCTAGATTGATTTAGAAGCTCTTGGTTGTTTGGTTGGTGAATCTGTAGAAGAGCCTCTTTTTTGGATAAAAGCTTGGATTTTTTGAGCAGAGAGGGAGGTAGTTCAAGTAAATCGATAGAATCGACGATTTTTTTGAGATTGGTCTGAAAGAGTCGACGAAACCACTTGGAATTTAAGCCATTGGTTTGGGGATAGACGGGAATAATTTTGCCGGTGTTGAAATCGCCGAATTCGGGAGCGACGATGGTTTTTTTGTTTTGATAGAGATCGATACTGCCAGCGAAGGCGTAAGTTTGGCCAATTTGAATTGATTTTGAAATGTAGGGTTGATTGAACCAGATTAAATCTAGGTAGCCAGTGTTGTCGCTGATGGTGGCTTTTTGGATGTTTTTGCCAAAACGGGTGTAGATGTTTTTGAAATTTAGGACTTCGCCTTTGACAGTGACACTTTGCTTGAGCGGAGCTTGAGAAATTGGTGTCTGATGGGAAAAATCGATGTATCTTGAGGGGTAGTGGTGGACTAGATCGTTGGTGTCGAAAATGTCGAGTTTTTGGAGCTTGTCGAGAGTCTTTGGCCCAATTGAAGGAAGCTCTTCAATTTTGGGTAATGTTTGGGTCATGAGATTATTATAAACACAATTTTGGTCGAATGACGAGACAGTTGGAGTTAGTTTATGCTATGATTTGAGTATGATAATTTTGGGGAAGAAAATTAAAAAGAAGAATATACAAAAGATTGTTTTGAGTGTGGCAGCTTTGGCACTTTTATTGTCGGGAATAATCCCCTATTTAACCGTTTTGTTCTAGAATGTTGGATAAAATTAAATTGGTATTTCGTAGAAAATTAAGATGTTTGGCTTACAAATTTGAAAGATTGAAGGAGTTTATGAGGAGAAAAGCAGCTGGTGTAAATAGAAAAAAATTGTTGATGAGATTGATAATGGTGGTACTGGTGGGCATGCTGTTTGCAGTGTTCGGAATTATTGCTGTATTTGCCTATTTTTCCAAAGATTTACCAAACCCAACAACAGTAGTTCGAAGAGATGGCTTTTCCAGCAGAATATACGATAGAAATGGTCAAGTTCTATACGATTTGTATAAAGATGCAAAAAGAACTCCGGTGACTTGGGAGGATATTCCGAATGATTTGAAAGAAGCTGTGGTGTCGATTGAGGATAAGGATTTTTACAAACACAAAGGATTTGATCCTTTGACACCATTTAGAATTGCTCAAAATTTAATACTTAGACAACGATTGATTGGTGGTTCGACTTTGACTCAACAGCTGGTGAAAAATGTGCTTTTGTCTTCAGAGAGAACAGTGACTAGAAAATTGAAAGAGTTTATTTTGGCGGTACAGATTGAACAAAAATATAGTAAGGATGAAATTTTGTTGATGTATTTAAATGAGGCGCCTTATGGTGGTACTTTGTGGGGAGTGGGAGCGGCAGCAGAAGCATATTTTGGTAAGGAAGTGAAAGATTTGAACAAAGCAGAATGTGTAATTTTGGCGGGAATGCCACAAAGGCCAAGCGTATTTTCGCCTTTTTCCGACACGCCAACAGCTTATATTGGCCGAAGTGAGACGGTAATTAGTAGGATGATTGAAGACGGACATTTGAGCAATGAAGAAGCGGAAACACTAATTGAGGAGATAAAAAACTATAAGTTTTATGAGAACAAGACGACAATTATGTCGCCTCATTTTGTGTTCTGGATTAAGGATCAGTTGGCAGAAAAATATGGTGAGGATGTGGTTGAAGGAGGTGGTTTGAAGATTACGACAACTTTGGATTTGGAATTGCAAAATCAGGTGCAGCAAATTATTTCTGATGAAATTGATAAAGCTGAAAGTATGGGGATTAGTAATGGTGCGGCGGTGGTGGTGGATCCTCGGGATGGACAAGTGTTGGCCATGGTGGGCTCGAGAGGCTACTATTCGGATAAGACAGATGGAAAGTTTAATGTGGCGGCATCGGGACTTAGACAGCCAGGGTCGTCGATTAAACCTATCACCTATTTGATGGGATTGAAAAAAGGCTATACAGCATCGACGATGATTGTGGATGCTCCAGTCACTTTCCCTGGTACTGCTGGGCAAAAAGATTATTCACCACAGAATTATAATGGTAAATTCAATGGTCCGATGTCGCTTCGAAATGCCTTGGGAAATTCGATAAATACTACGGCAGTAAAAATGTTGGCCCAAGTGGGTGTGAAGAATATGTTGACTCAGGCTTATGAAATGGGTCTAAGTACTTTGGAACCAACAACAGAGAATTTATCCAGATTCGGACTGGCGGTGACCTTGGGAGGTGCGGAAGTGAAAATGACCGAGATGTCGGCAGCCTATTCGGCTTTTGCTAATGGTGGTAAGAAAGTTGATTTGGTTGGGGTGCTGAAAGTTGAAGATAGAAACGGAAGAGTGTTGGAAGAATACAAACCTTTTGAAGGTAAGCAAGTAATGACGCCACAGGAGGCATTTATAATTTCTAATATTTTGTCCGATAATTCGGCAAGAGAATTAACTTTTGGGGCGGTGAATGGATTGATTATTCCTAATTATCAGGTGGCTGTAAAAACCGGAACGACTAATGATAAAAGAGATAACTGGGCTATTGGCTGGACACCAAATTTGTTGTCGGTGGTGTGGGTAGGAAATAATGATAATTCGCCAATGGGCAAGGTGGCTTCGGGTGTGTCGGGTGCGACGCCAATTTGGAAAAAGATTATGCTTTTTGAATTGCCAAAAAGAGACAAGCAGGACTTTCCTATTCCGGAAAAGATTGTGGCAATGGATGTGGATAAGATCTCCGGATATGCGGCGCATGATGGCTTTGCAGCTCGACAGGATTATTTTATCGATGGAACTCAGCCAAAGAACGATGATCCAATTCATATGAAGATGAAAGTTTGTAAGGGACAATCGGGATTGGCGACGCCAGCCGATGTGGCTTCGGGAAATTATGATGAAAAAGAATATATTAAGTTGGTGGAGGACGATCCGGTGTCGTCGGATGGTGTTAATCGTTGGCAGGCTGGGGTTGATGAGTGGATAAATCAACAATCGGATAAGGATAAGTATTTTCCACCGGAATCTTATTGTAGAGAGGGTGGGTTGGTGGATGTGAGTATTGAGTCGCCATCGAATGAGTCAACGGTTGGTTCGACTTTTGATATTAAAATAAACACAACTTCGTTGAAAAAGATTGTGGAAGTAAAAGTTTGGATCGATGGAAATGAAAAAAAGATTTGGAATGAAAGACCTTATGAGATGAGTATGAGCTTGTCGGATGGAGTGCACAAAATTAAGGCGTCGGTAAAAGATAAGGATGGAAATACGGCGGAAAGAGAAGCTCAGTTTGGAGTGAATGTGCCATGGAACTGGAGTCCATCGCCAACATCGGAACCAACCAAGGTACCGACAAACACCGTGGCTCCAACATCGGCACCATCGCTGACGCCGACGACATCTTTTGTGTCGCCAACGCCGTAATTTATGCTAGAGATCGTTGGTGTGAACTCCGTATTGAGCGGGATGGAATAGAGTATCGATAGGGATATGTACTTTTGGAGGACAAAACCTCCTTTCAAACTTATTGGTGAGTTTGCGGATTATCACAATATTTTTTTGATATCCCCTGCCGTGTATTTCCAGAACTAAATCTCTTGCGTGTGGACAACCGAGGCAAGAGCCATTAATTAGCTGGAGGCAAATTCTTTGTTCTTGACTGGACATAGTGTTGTTTAATTCATATCGATTATTATTTTGGGGTGTTCTCCGACTGTTGTCTCTCTAGCTGCTGGAATTCGTGGTTGATCTTTTTTTAGTCTTTCGTAGTTTTTCTTCCTAAGTTCAGAATGTGTTATTGGACGTGGCTGTAATTCGTCAGGTATATGCCTTCCTTCCTCTTGAGGACCACTTTCATTACCTAGTCCCATGTTGATTTGGCTGATTTACAGCTGAATTATTAACAGGTTTGGTTTCACCATTATTATTCTTTCTTGTGGTAGGGAAATTTGATATTGGGGAGCGAGTAGGTGACTCCCATTCTGGAGAATTTTTACCTAGTTCTATTGGTTTTTCTTGTGTCATTTTGTTTTTGTAATTAATAATTGTGTCTTTAGGAAAAATTTGTCGCTTAGACTCCAAATTTTCACCTAAAGAAACTAAAAAGCTCCCGTTGCCGGGAGCTCGATTTTGTTTTTTTTTGACTTAAATCGTCAAATCAAAATCTCCCTCCCGGATCGGGTAAGGGTGACAATGATTTGAATAAAACGGACTTGAGTCATTAAGGATTAATATAAAAGAATATATTGGATATGTAAAGTAGTTATTTTAAATTAAATACTGTAAGGTGAATGTCTTTGGCGGTTTTGTCGTCGATGTTGTAGTAAGAAGCACGGAAAGTGTAGCGGTATTTGTCGGATTTGGGATCGTGGTAGATGTCGCTGATGATTAGCTGCCAAAGATTTTCGCCTATTTTTTGACTATATTCTTTGATTAGTTCCCGAGGATCTTGTTGCTGGTCGAGAATTATGTTGGCGTCGAGGGTGATTATTTGACTAGTGAGCTCAACTGAGTGGCCAGAATTTTCATGATCGTTTGATTTGGGCTGATCTTTAATATAAGCAAGATCGACACTTTTGACTAATTCGTCCAAATTAATTTCAACATAGAAACCTGTCTGATCGTTGTAGGACTGAATGTTGCCGCCATTGATTTTGAGACGATCGCTAAGTTTTTCGAGATTTGACGAAAGTTGAGATTGATTGCTATCGTAGATTCCCAGAGAATAATTTTCGTGATACTGACCCTGGCTTTGGTTGAAGACTTTGCCAATTTCGAAGAATTGAACTTGGGGAACTTTGAATCGCTGGTATTGGTCCTGTTGAGATTTTAGCGATGAAATAATTGAGGTGCGAAGGACTGGGTAGTCGGAATTGATGCTGTTTTGGGTGTAAACAGGCTCTGAATCTTGGGGAATAAGATTTGGAATTAGAGATTCTTGTTTTATTAAAGGCCAAGATCTGATTTCGTCGTAGCCAAGCTGGGCTAATTCTTTTTTGATAAATAGATTTAAATAGAGAATGCCGGGGGTGATGTCGGGGAGGGTTTTTGGACTGAGAGCCTGAGTAGACGGAATTTTGTTGTATCCGAAGAAACGAACAACTTCCTCGACGAGGTCTTCTGGAAGAGATATGTCTTTTCTAATTGAAGGAGGAGTAGCTTGAACGGTCGTATTGTTGATGTTTTCAATACTACAACCTAGTTGTTTTAGAACTTGAAGTGAAAAATCAGTAGGAATATCGATGCCAGAATAAAGCGCTGGCATATTGAGATCGAATTCGATTTCGGATTCTGACTCGACTTGAGGATAGTAATCGTATAGTTGTGAAGAAATATGACCACCCGAGGAGGAAATGATTAGACTGGCCAAATAATTCATGGCAGTAGGAATCAGATTGGAATCGAGATCCTTTTCCAGTCTGGTACTGGCTTCGGTGACTGTTTTTAGTTCTTTGGAATCTTTGCGGATTCGGACACGATTGTAGACTGCAACTTCGAGAATTATTTGATTTGTGTTGTTGTTGATGCCAGATTTTTTACCACCAACAAGATCGGTACTAAGAACTTCTGTGGGGTTGCTGATGACTAAATTTTGAGAAGATAGTTTTAGAGCAGTACCATCGAGAGTGGTAAATTCAGAATTTTTACCTTGGTTGTTTTCCCAGATCAGACTGTCGCTAGTAATGCCGGCATCGAAAGCATGGTTGGGGATACCATACATGAACATGACGTAGTTAGTGAGATCGACAATGTTGTTGACAGAATGGATGTTGTGGAGATTGCAGAAGTCGACTAGCCATTGGGGAGAGGTTTGGACTTGAGTGTCCGAAATTTTGAGAGCCATGACTCGACGAACATCGGGACTGGTGACTGAAATTGGGAGCTGATAATCTGATGCAGGAATATTGAAATCTGGATCGATGGGTGAAACGAGAGGGATGTTGTAATAAACAGAAAGATCGCGAGCAAGGCCATAATAGCTAAGTCCGTCTCCCCTATTGGCTTTGATGTCCAAATCGATGATGAAGTCGTTGTCGGGAA
The DNA here is from genome assembly GCA_003250375.1 of Candidatus Shapirobacteria bacterium. GTDB lineage: Bacteria > Patescibacteriota > Microgenomatia > UBA12405 > UBA12405 > SZUA-533. Next base: position 11,316 of record QKGR01000061.1, read on the forward strand.
GTTTTTCGTAATAATTGGCAAAATGACCGATCATGGTAAGATCGTCGCGCAAATTTTGGGGGGCAATGTCTAATGATGGTAGGAATTTTTTGAGATGGGAGTAGATGAGTTTCATAGTTTTGATGATTTACTTTGCAGATGGTTTGTAGGCAAGATTGCCACCTAATAAAGTGCGGATGTCGTGGATGTTGTTCTGGGCCATGGTCCAGCGATCCAGACCCATGCCGAATGCAAAGCCTCGCCATTCTTTGGGGTCGATGCCAGCATTGGCAAGAACTTTGGGGTGGATCATGCCAGAACCGCCCATTTCGATCCAACCAGCGTGTTTGCAAAGAGGACAACCTTGGCCATGGCATTTGAAACATTGCATGTCGGGCCCAACTCCTGGCTCGACTTCGGGGTAGTACTTGGCTCGGTAGCGGACGACCACATCGGGTCCATAGAGAGTTTTGAACATAAGGTCCATAGTGCCAATAAGATCTTTCATGGTGATATTTTTATCAACAACTACGGCTTGGTATTGATGAAAGATGAAGTGGTTGCTTCGGTTGACTTTTTCATTGCGGTAGGTGGTGCCAGGGAAGGCAGTGCGGATTGGTAGTTTGTCCTTGCTGGCTTCGAGTAGATAGCTTTCGATGGTTGAAGTTTGGGTGCGAAGAAGATATTGGGGCTCGTCGATATAGAGACTGTCTTGCATGTCGCGGGCTGGATGGTTGGCTGGGACATTGAGTCGCTCGAAGTTGTATTCGTCGGTGACGATGACAGGGCCGTCGTAAATGGAAAAGCCTAGTGATCGGAATAGGTTGTTTAGCTGCTCTTCGGTTTGGGTGATGGGGTGAAGATGGCCAATTTTGGGGAGACTGATGATGGATTTCTGATCGGAGACTGAGATTTGTTGTGTGGAAGTGACTGTGGCAGATTTTTGGGAGATTAAATTTTCTAATTCAGTTTTGAGTTGGTTTAGTTCGGAGCCGTAGTTCTTTCTCTCTTCGGGAGCGATGTTTTTGATATTTTGGAATAATTCGTTGATTATGCCTTTGCGTCCGAGTAATTCAACACGAATATTTTCTAGTTCAGCTTTGGAAGTAAGTAAGGATATCTGATTGCTGTATTGATTTAGAATTTTGTTTAGATTGTCGTTCATAGAGTTGGTGTACTAAAAAAAGCTCCCGTTTCGGGGAGCTTTTAAAAATTTAAGAAAAGCACTCCCCTATCTAGTTTCTAAAGAAGAACATAGAAAAGGAAGTGAATTGCTGCATGGGATTATTTTACGCTTTCAACAATAGTTTTGAAAGTGTTTGGATCGTGAATGGCGATTTCGGAAAGCATCTTTCTATTTAGAAGGATGTTTTTGGTTTTCATGGCTTGGATGAAGCTGGAATATTTGGTACCAAAGCTTCGGAGGGCAGCGTTTAGTCTGATTATCCAAATCTTGCGCATGTCGCGGCGACGAATACGACGACCTTCGTAGGCGTATTGTCCGGCATGCATGACGGCTTCGTGGGCGACCTTGAACCTTTTGTGGCGGGTCATCCAAAAACCTTTGGCTTGGCTAAGAACTTTTTTGTGGCCGGCTCTGCGGACTGTTCCTGTTTTAACTCTCATGTTTGTTTGATATGAATTTTTAAAATATTAGGCTCTTCCGAGTAATTTCTTAACTTTGGTAGCAAAACGACCCAAAACTGGCTGCTTACCTTTTAATCGTCGAAGTTGTTTTTTGGACTTATTGCGGCGTAAATGTCTTTCGAATGAGGACATACGAAGAACTTTACCGTTTTTGGTGACCTCAAAACGATTTCTAACTGATTTTTTAATTTTGAGTTTCTTTGAGCTCTGTTTCATTGTCTTTGGAAGTAACTTTTTTTGTAGCTGTCAATGTGGCTATTAATCTTTTACCCATAAGTCTGGGTTCACCCTCGATGAGGACATTGTCTCCAAGATCCTTTTTGTATTTTTGGATGAGATCGTAGCCAAACTCCTTGTGAGTTATTTGACGACCTTGGAATTTTATACTGATTTTGACTTTATTTCCAGTAGATAAAAACTTTTGCCCCCATTTTACTCGAGTTTCGTAATCCCCTGGTCCAATGAAAGGAGTCATTTGAATTTCTTTGGTGTCGCCGCCCTTGATGCCTTTTTTCTCAGATTTTTGTTTTTTGGCTTCCTGGTATTTGAATTTAGAGAATTCGATGAGCTTGATGACGGGAGGATTGGCCATGCCGGAGACTTCGACAAGGTCGAGGCCGGTGTCCCTAGATTGAGCTCGAGCTTCCTCGATACTCATAACTCCGATTTGTTTACCTTCTTCATCGAGAAGTCTGACGGTAGATGCGGTAATATACTGATTGATTTTGTAGAACTTTTTTGGTCCGTAGTTTTTTGAGGCCATCTTGTTTTAAATAATAATGTACGGACAGGGCAGTGCCCTGTCCCTACGATAAAACTATACCTATTTTATCAAATTGAGAGATTTTTCGGTGACTTGGTTTTTGATTTGCTCTAAGAAATCGGCAAAAGGCATAGCACCAAGATTTTGATTGTCGCGCTGACGAACAGAAACTGTCTTAGATTCAACTTCTCTACCCCCAACGACGAGCATGTAGGGAATTTTGTCGATTTGAGCATCGCGAATTTTGGATTGCATGCTTTCGGAACGATCGTCGACTTCAACTCTAATACCAGCAGATTTGAGTTCGGATTCAATCTGATGAGCATATTCGGCTTGATCGTCGGTGATGGGGATGATTTTAGCTTGAACTGGTGAGAGCCAAACTGGGAAAGCACCGGCAAATTGCTCGATTAGGATGCCCATAAAACGCTCGAGTGATCCGTAGATTACCCTGTGGATGACTACTGGAGTTTTTTCTTGGCCATCTTTGTCGGTATATTTGAGTTTGAAGTTGCGGGGGAGCTGGAAATCGAGCTGGATGGTGCCTGTCTGCCATTGACGACCGAGAGAGTCGTCCATGAGAATATCAAGCTTGGGGCCATAGAAAGCACCTTCGCCTTGGCCAATGAAATAATCAAATTTGTTGTCTTTGAGAATTTGCTCGAGTTCTTTTTCGGCGCGATTCCAGGTTTCAACATCACCCATATAGTCGTCGGGTCTGGTGCCGAGTCTGATGGTAAATTTTATATCAAAGATGGAATAAAAAAGCTTGGCGATATCCAGTATGTTCCTGTATTCTTCGGCAATTTGATCTTCGGTGACGAAAATATGAGCATCGTCTTGGGCAAATTTTTGGACACGCAAAAGACCATTGAGCTCGCCTGATTTCTCGTGACGATGAAGTGTGTCGCAATCGGAGAGCCTGAGAGGCAGTTCTCGGTAGCTATGCTTGGTCTTGGAAAATATGGTCATGGCGTTGGGACAATTCATAGGTTTGAGACAGTAGAGACCGTCTTCTTTCATATCGGCGATAAACATATTTTCTTTGTAGTGATCCCAGTGGCCAGAGGTAACATAAAGTGAATTTTTGTTCAATAATGGGGTGATTGTCTCATGGTAGCCCCTATTGGCATGTTCTTCACGCCAGAATTTGAGTAATTCGTTGATGATAATAGTACCTTTGGGAAGCCAATATGGCATACCTGGGGCGGTTTCATCTAAGAAGAATAGTCCTAACTGTGGGCCAAGTTTACGATGGTCACGTTTGCGGGCTTCCTCGAGCACGTTGAGATAGGAATCGAGATTGGCTTGAGAGTCGAAAGCAGTGCCGTAAATTCTGGTGAGCATTTTGTTCTTTTCGTCGCCGTGCCAGTAAGCACCGGCAATGGAAAGAAGCTTGATAGCTCCGATTTTTCCAGTTGATTCGACATGGGGACCGGCACAAAGGTCGGCAAACTCATCGCCTGTTTGGTAAACAGTGATGACTTCTCCCCTATCTTGGATAGAGTCGAGCCATTCGAGTTTGTAGGGATTATCGGAAAATTTCTTTTTGGCCTCATCAAGAGTTAGTTCTTGACGGACGATAGGAAGATTTTCTTTAATAATTTTTTGCATTTCGGCTTCGATTTTGGGAAAATCTTCTTCTGAAATTTTGAAACCGTTGAGTGGTTCGAAGTCGAAATAAAAGCCATCGTCGGTGGCTGGACCCATGGCCATGTAGAATTTATCTTGGCCGTAGAGTCGTTGCATGGCCTGAGTTAGGACATGCTCGGATGAATGACGAATTTGGTGAAGTAGATCTGATTGTGACATAGTTAATTATAAATGAATTGAGAATAGATAAAAAAGGAAAATTGGATGCCCAAACAAGACGCAGAAAATTACGCCCTTTTGGGCGATATAGTCGATACAGTGGCAAAAAATGTGATTCCAGAATGCATGTAAGTTATTATAACACGGTATTTTGGTATGATATTGTGACAATGAGAAAGAAAGTATTATGGATTTTGTTGGTACTAGTACTGGGAGTGGCATTGAGATTGAGAAATTTTTGGGAGTTGCCAATAGATGCTCATCCAATGCGACAGACTGACACAGAGTGCGTGGCTTATTTTTTGGCTAAGGGTGAGTCGAGTTTCTTTTTACCTAAAGCTTGTTTAATTCGGCCGGTGACGAATAAGGAAGGACTTTTCTTTTTGGAGGCACCGTTTTATGAGGGTTTGCTGGCGCTAAGTTATAAAGTTGGTAATTTTTCAATTCTGGGGCCTAGAGTTGTTAATTTATTTTTGTACGTGGTGGCTACTGTTAGCCTGATAGTTTTTGTGGAAAAATTACTGGGTTGGAAATTGGCAATAGTTAGTGGGTTGTTGTTCTCGCTGACACCTTCATCAATTTTCTTTTTGGGACATGCAATACATCCGGATGTATTGGCAGTGGCGGCGATGATGTTGGGGTTGGCAATATTGGTGAAAATAAAATCCTTTGGTACTGACGTACCACCTTCCCCTTCACAGGGGACAATAAATATTGTTATGTTAATTATTGGCGGAGTTTTGCTGGGAGTGGCAGTGGCGACAAGACCTTTTGCTTTGATTGTGTTGCCAGTGTATTTTTGGATATTGTGGAAAAGTAAATCGAAATGGTGGAATTATGGATTGATCTTAATTTTGGGAGTGGGTTTTTATGGATTGTGGAAATGGTGGAGTATTCGAATTGGCTTGAATGCAGATTGGGAAAATTGGGTGCTGGAAGGAAGGGAAAAGCTGTTTGATTTGGGATATTTAAAGAACTTTTTGTACAAAAATGTGGTGGGAGAAATAATTGGTAAAGCAATTTTTGCTTTGTTTTTGCTTGGAAGTATAGTGGCAGTATTTAAGAAAGAAAAAAGATTGATACCTATAGTTGGGTGGATGGCGATAATTCCGGTGTATTGGCTAATGGTGCCGAATGGCAACATGACGCATCAATATTATGGAGATGTTTATATTGTGCCGATAGTGATTGTGGCGGCGCTAGGACTGGGATTTGTGCTTGAGAAATCGAGGTTGTTGGCGCTAATTTTGGTTGGCTTGGTGATTTTTAATGGCTACAGGACAAGCGATTATCTGTTTTCGGATAAAGTTTATCCTGAAAAGATAGTTTATGCCAAAGAGATTGAAGAAAATATTCCCGAGGGGTCCAAGGTAATTTATATGGTGAAGTCGGATTCGGTGCCATTATCTTTGGCACATAGACAAGGTTGGATGTTGGGAGAATGGCCAACGGATGTGTCCCCTACTATATGGGCTTTTATGGAAATGAGGCATATGGGTTTTGACTATATTGTGGAGCCAAAAGGGAGTATGGATATGAAACGAGAGGATGTGGTAGTGATCGAGGAAAATTATCCTTTGTGGAAAGAGACGGAGAATTTGAGGATATTGAAAAAGGATTAGTTTTGGACTAACTGGATCGGTTTGTTAAGTTAGCTTTTATTCTAGCTAAGCAGTTATCGATATTCAGACTTTTCTCGTATTCCATGGACAATTTAGATAATTCTTTGTCAGATAACTTCCTTTGTCTAATTTCAATTAACAATGTTTCGTATGCCTCGGGAGTTTGGTCGTATATTGTCTCCAAACGTGCTTGAAATTTATGCTTTAATAATCGAGTCGGACATACTTGAGCGGCTTGTAGTGGACATGGGTATTCAACGTAATCACATTGCTCTACTGGTAATGGTCCAAAATTAGACACATACTCAATGATGAGCTCTCTAATAGTAAGCCACTCTATTTCACTGGTCATGCTGCATATTATACCATAAATATGGGTAAATATCAATATTTTTGGGAGTGGAACGGCGCGGGAGGGGGGTGACGGAATTTGTGAGTCTAAGAGGACTCGGACCTCTGACCTCTTCGATGTCAACGAAGCGCTCTAACCAACTGAGCTATAGACTCGTGAAGTTATAACCAACTGACCAGCCTTCGCTTAAGGCTTCGGCTTGGCAATGGCTATAGACTCGTCGAGTTGAAGTATAGCGTAAAAGTCTGAAAAGTTGAAGGGGAAAAACTTAGGCGGCGGAGCGAGCGGCAGAGTGTTCGTTGCTCATGAGATATTGTTCCCCACCTTGCTTTTTGTTCTTAACGTTGTTCCAGAAGGCATTGCGCTTTTTCTTGCGGCTTTGGAACATTTCGACGCAGTTGGATGCCTGGGAAACATTGATTCTGAATTGGGCAATGAGATTCTTGATACGTCGGAGAACAGAAACTTGGTAGGTGTTGACTTCGACGACAGGGGCATCGACAGCTAATTCGACGCTCTTTTCTAGATTGTCGGTGGCTTGGGCTAGTTTCCTGATTTCGACAAGAAGTTCTTCGATTTCTTTTTTGAGTTCAGTATTGTTCTGTTGTTGGTAGCTTAGCTGTTCGCTGACTAGGTGGTTTGGTAGGAATTCTTGGGCCCAGGGCTTGGATTCTGGTTTTTTGTTTAGTTCGACGCTTTGTCCGAGTGAGAGTATGCCTTTTAGGCCAAAGATAGGTGAAACTGTTTGTTTTTTGGACGAAGAATATCCATCCTTGAGAACCTCAGGGGAAAATTGCGATGAGCTTAGTTTAGCTTTCGGATCCTTTTTTGTGTATCCCAAAATACCACCTGCCATGTGCTAATTATAGCATAATACATATTTAATGTATCATTAGGTTCTATTTGAGATTCTGGAGATATTCGAGGACTTTTTGCTGGCGCATAATGTAGGCTAGCATATTGATATTGCTGGCAGCATTGGGGTTTT
>QKGR01000031.1 GCA_003250375.1 Candidatus Shapirobacteria bacterium
CTTTGGATTTTGGGCTTCGAGACGAGAGATAAGGGATTTGAAATTGAAAGTTTGAAAAACTTTAATTAACTGTTGTTGTTTTTTGAGATTCCATTTGGATTGACTTAACTTAAAATCGATAGGGACATTGTCGACAAGAGTGGCTAATTTTTGGGATAAATAGGCATCGTCTTGGCCTTGTTTGAGTTTGTTTTGGAGAGTGGCGGGGATTTTGTCGAGAGATTGATAGACAGAATCGAGAGTACGATAGGTAGAAAGAAGATCGACGGCACCTTTGGGGCCAATACCAGCAACACCAGGGTAATTGTCGGACATGTCGCCCATGAGAGCTTTGAGATCGACGACTTGAGTAGGATCGACGCCTAATTTTTCTTTGACTTGAGTGGGGGTAATAATTTGGGATTGAGAAAGACCTTTGATGGGCATGAATAGAGAGATTTTGTCGTCGACTAATTGCATTAAATCTTTGTCGCCAGTAATAATAGTGATTCTGTCGACGATGGGCTGGTGAGTAGAAGGACGACGACGACGAAGACTGCGGCGAGCCACTGTAGCAATAATGTCGTCGGCCTCATAGCCACCCATGGATATGTCGGGGATAGTGGCCTGAGTTAGAGACTCGTCGACAATGGGAAATTGGGCTATTAACTCATAATCGGGTTTTTGACGTTTGGCGCGATAGCCAATGAATTCGGTGTTGCGAAAATTGGGACCAGGAGAATCGGAGGCAACGATGAGATAGTCGGGGTTGAGAGTGTCGATGGAGGACAAAAGAATGGAATAAAATCCATAAACTGCATTAACAACTTTGCCTTGGTAGGTAAGAGTTTTGGGCATGGAATGATAGGCTCGATGGATGATGGCATGGGAGTCGATGATGAGAAGATGCATAATTTAAGTAATGATTATTATACTAAAGTATATTGATAATGATTTGAGAATAAATTAAATTGTGAGTTGTTTAATTGATACTGTAAAATTTAAATAATGGAACAGCATCCGATTCCACAGCAAATTACCAGCTATGAATTTAAGTTGGTAGAAGAAATGACTCTAAGGCAATTTGCCAAAGCTGCGGGAGGAATTATTATTGCACTGCTAATTAATGCGACAAAGGTGGTATTTTTTGTCCGATGGCCATTGATGTTTATTTTTGCGGCAGGTGGATTGGCGATGGCATTTTTGCCGTTTCAGGACAGACCGTTGGAAACTTGGCTGGTGTCGTTTATTCGATCGATTTATTCTCCAACAATTTATATTTGGAAGAAGAAAGCAAGTGATAATTGGTTGGAAATTGACATGACGAAAAAAGTAAATGCAGCTGAAGATAATGATAGACAACCTTTACCACTAAAGAATGAGGAAAAAGTAAAAGAGTTTATTGAATCTCTACCGTCGGTGAAAACTGATGAGGGAAATGATTCTTACGAAGAGGCGATGATTAAGCAGGCAACAGCAAAGCCAGTGAAAGCGGAAGTGGCGCCGGCAGTAAATGTTGCAAATGAAGCTGTAGTTTTGGAGACTAAAGTAGATGCGGAGCCAGTGGTAAAAGCTGAGGAAGGAATACCAGTAAGCCAGACTAAGGTGAATTTGGGTCTAAAAACAGAAAGGTTGGGAGCAACTGGAACGGCGGTGTTTGGAAGTATTCCAATGCCGGACACACCAAGCGAACCAAACGTGCTAGCAGGAATGGTGACTGATGCGAATGGAAAAATTATTGAGTCGGCGATTGTAGAAATCCAGGACAGCGAGGGGAATCCAACTAGAGTGTTGAAAACAAATGCTTTGGGACAATTTAAAGCATCGACCCAATTAGCTAATGGAGAATATTTGGTAATTCCAGAAAAAGATGGGGTGAAATTTGATAGAGTGAAGGTGGTGATGAATGGAAATATTGTGCAGCCAATTAAGATTCAAGCGATTGCGTAGTCAGTTAGTCAGTTAGTCAGTTAGTCAGTTATTCAGTTATTCAGTTATTCAGTTATTCAGTTTAGCGGTTAGTCAGAAAATATCTCCGGCTTGAAGAAAAACTAAGAGTGGAAGTTAAACGATAAATTAGGATATGATATTTGTATGCCAGTCGACCCAATGAAAGTCGCTATTAAAGGAAGTACTCAGGAACATCTGCCAATTGAGGACGTAGTGAACGGGATTGTGATGCTTAAGGATGGTTCATGTGCGATGGTGATGCAATTATCGTCGGTGAACTTTGACCTTCTTTCAGAAAGGGAACAATCAGCTTTAGTGTTTGCTTATGGGGGAATTTTGAACTCACTTAACTTCCCTGTTCAAATAATTATTCACTCGAATACGAAAGATGTATCCAATTATGTGGAAAAGATGAAAGTAGCCGAAGCGGAACAAATGAACCCTTTATTGAAGCAAAGAATTGCATCGTATAGAAGATTTATTGAAGAGACCGTAAAAAGAAATGATGTGTTGTCTAAGTCGTTTTATATAGCAATACCTTTTTCGGCACTAGAATTGGGAATAAAGACAGTACAAAAGCAGACGATGGGGTCGATTATTCCTAGTATTACGAAGAAAGAAGAGAAGTTGCCTTTTTCAAAAGAGTATATTTTGGAGAAAGCAAAAGCATCGTTGGAGCCAAAAAGAGATCATTTACTAAGATTATTTTCGAGATTGGGATTGGATGTGAAGCCGTTGGAGACAAAGGAATTGATTCAACTGTTTTATAGAATGTACAATGAGGACACGTCGGTGAATCAAAAAGTGCAAACACTTAATTACAATTCACCTACAGTGACAACGAAATCTTAAAAAACTAGAATAAATAAAATAAATGGGATTATTTAATTTCAAAAAGAAAAGTAGTGAAGAGGCAAAAGAAGCGACGGTAAACAACGGACAGACTACAGCGGCGACAACGACTGAGAATCCTAATTCAAGGCCTTTTGTGGAAGGATTGGTGTCGACTAAAGATATTATTGCACCATCGGCATTGGAAGTTGATTTTGATTGGATTAGAATTGACAACAAATATCACAGAACAATGTTTGTGGCAGGATACCCAAGATTTGTGGGAATGAATTGGCTGTCACCTTTGATTAACTTCGATGCTTCCCTATCGATTTCAATGACGATTTACCCTACAGATGGGAAGGAAATTTTGGATGATTTGAGAAGAAAGATTGCAGAAATGGAGGCAGAAATTAGCACTGATATTCAGAGAGGAAGAGTGGTTAACCCGGCGACTCAAGCAAAATTGGAAGATGCTTTGACTTTGCAGGCTGACTTGGTAAAAGGTGAGGAAAGGTTTTTTCAGTTTGGACTATATGTAACAGCATCGTCGTATTCAAAAGAAGATTTGGATAGGATTACTAAGAATTTGGAAGCGGCGCTGGGAGCCTTGATGATTATTACGAAGAGGTCGATTTTGCAGATGGAGGAAGGGTTTATTAGTACCCTACCCTTGTGTGCTGATAGATTGAAAATTACGAGAAACATGGACACGACGTCGCTGGCAACGACTTTTCCATTCGTTTCTTCTGATTTGTCGGATGATAAGGGAATAATGTATGGGCTGAACGAACATAATGGATCGTTGGTGATTTTTGATAGATTTTCAATGCCAAACTACAATTCGGTGGTTTTCGCCTCGGCTGGTGCAGGAAAATCGTACTTGATTAAACTAGAAGCAATTCGATCGTTGATGATGGGAACGGAAATTATAGTAATTGATCCGGAAAACGAATACAGAAATTTGGCTGAAGCAGTAGGCGGACAATATATTGCCTTTGGATATGGTGAAGAATCGAAAATTAACCCATTTGATTTGTCTTTGGTGGAAGAAGAGGGTGAGAATGCGTTGAACTCGAAAATGTTGAATTTGCATAAGTTGTTTAAGGTGATGGTCGGAGATATGGACCCGATGGAAGAATCGATTCTGGACAGGGCGATTATGGATGCGTATAAAATGAAAGGGATAACACCCGATCCGGAGACTCAGAGCCGAGAGGCGCCATTGATTGAGGATTTGTATAAATCATTGATCGGAATGGAAGAAGAGAGAGCTCAGATGTTGGCAGCAAGATTTGAAAAATACATTAAGGGTTCTTTTGCTGGAATTTTCAATCAAAAAACTACAGTAAATTTGACTAATAAGTTTGTGGTGTTTGGAATTCGAAATTTGGAAGAAACTTTGAGACCAGTGGCAATGCATATCATTTTGGATTATATTTGGACGGTAGTTAAGAAGAATTTAAAGAAGAGAATATTGGTGGTGGATGAGGCATGGTACATGATGCAATATCCGGATTCGGCGTCGTTTTTGAGAGGAATTGTAAAAAGAGGAAGGAAATATTATTTGGGAGTGACAACAATTACTCAGGATGTGGATGATTTCTTGGAAACACCATTTGGAAAGGAGATTGTGACCAATTCGTCGATTCAAATTCTTTTAAAACAGCACAGCGCAGCGATTGACCAGATTGGTGAAGTATTTTATTTGTCTGAGGGCGAGAAACAGCTATTATTGTCGGCAGATAAGGGAGAAGGTATTTTCTTTGCGGGACAGAATCATGTGGCAATTAGAGTAATTGCGTCGGACGAAGAACATAAATTGATTACTTCGAATCCAGAAGAAGTGATGAAAATGAAGCAGGAAGGAAAAATTCCGGCAGCAGCGATGAAATCGGAAGAATTCGGGTCGATTAAAGTAAATGTGTCGGATGGTTGAGGAGATAAAACCAACAGAGATGAGCATGCCAAAAACGCAAAGCGTTGGGCCAGTGGCAAATCAGACAACAATAAGTGAGCCGGCTAATAAAATACAAAGCATTAACTTGGAAACAACAACAACCAATCAGCCTGTGAATAAGGCGAATCCGACAGTTAGTTTGAATATTCCTAATGCAAGTGAAATTAAAGTTGAAGAGAAAAAAGTTGAATTGAATTTGGATAAACCCGTGGTTGACGGAGGGAAGCAGGAGCAGGAAGTAGTGTTGAAGATGCCAAATAGTACGGTTGATTTACCAACACCAACACCAACACCAACACCAACACCAACACCAACACCAACACCAACACCAACACCAACACCAACACCAACACCAACACCAACACCAACACCAACACCAACACCAACACCAACACCAACA